>CAZDNU010000285.1:0-2767 GCA_964506865.1 uncultured Fusobacteriales bacterium
AGGTATGTTTTTGTCATTACAGCCCCTCCATATCTTATTTTAGAACTCATATCATTTTTATTTCCTCATTCATTTACACACAAAAGTTGCTATTATTATCCTATTCGAAAAATATACATATTTCCTGTTTTTTTTGTTCCGTTCGATATTATATTTTGCTCCCAGTGTATGTGATGTAAATTAAGGCAATATTATTCCTACTTTTTTCATACTTTTTTTCTCCCTTGTTTTTTAACTTTTCTAGCTTTTATTACAATAAAACTTCCTTCTCCATAAGCATCTTTTATTTTAAAATCATCTAATTTCGATAATGTTTGTAGAATTTTAACCACTTCAAATTTATTATCTTTTAAAATTTTTAACACTTCATCAGTTGTAAAAAAGTTTGCATTTTTATAAAATTTACTCATTTCTTTTTTTTCTGAATATTTTTTACCAACAACTGAATTTTTATCTATAAATGCAAGAACTAATGTGCCTTTATCTTCTAAAATTCTAAAAATTTCTTCAAATGATTTTTCAATATTTTCTAAAAAGCATAAAGTTGTTGTCAATAATACTAAATCATAACTTTTAGATTGAATCTCCATTTTTTCTGCTTTTCCATTTATTACTGTAATTCCTCTCATTTTTGCAACTTCTGTCATTTCAATTGATGGGTCTAATCCGTCTTTTATTCCTAACGCCTTTGCAAAAACTCCTGTTCCAACTCCAATTTCAATTCCTTTTTTAAACTTTGGCAACACTTCCTTTATTGCTCTGATTTCACATTCTAATATATCTTGATGTTCTAAATACCATTTTTCATATTCATTTACAAATTTATTAAAAACTTCATTCATTTTATACCACCCACTCATTCATAATTTTCCTTTTTAAAAATTTATCAGGACTAAATTTTATATCTTCGTCTAAAAAAGAAATTTCATAATTAAAAAAGTATCCTTTTCTATTTTTACCACCTCTTTGTCTTGTCAGCCCAATTGCCTCTTTCATATTTATAGGCGCACTTACTTAATTTTAAATACTTTTTGAAAAATAACGCAAGTTAAATAAAATAAACTCTTAGTTATACTCATTTTTTCTATTTTTCTATATAATTTCCATTGATATTTTATTAGTTTAAATTTATTTGAAGAGACTGAATTTTTTCTTAGTCTATAATATGCTAACGTTTCATTTAGTCCATATCCCGTTACGCCTTTTTTTAATATCTTGAGCCACAAACCATAATCTTGTCTCTTTTTTATTAGTGGCATATAGACTTTGCCTAGTTTTTCTACACTATACATTGCGGTTAAACATCCTACTGGATTTTTTAACAACGCCTGTTCATAATTCAATGTATCCGGTACATCTATATAACTATTCATTTTTTTACCATTTTCTGCCATCTGCTGATATTTTGTAAACGTGAATGCGTATTCATTCTTTTTCATAAACATCAACTGCTTCTCCAACTTCTTGGGAAACCAGATGTCATCACTATCCAAAAAAGCTATATATTTTCCGTTTGCCTCTTTTATTGCTCTATTTCTGCTTACCGCAGCCCCACTATTTTCTTTTAGCCTTATTAATTTTATTCTTTTATCTTGTTCTATATACTTTTTGACTATTTCTATTCCGCTATCTTTTGACATATCATCCACTATTATCATTTCCCAGTTTTGATAGGTTTGATTTTGTACTGACTTTATTGTGTCTTCTATGTACTCTTGTGCATTGTATAATGGTGTTATTATTGAAACTAAATCTATATTATTCATTCATCTAACCTTTCTATTCTTTTACAAAGTTTTTATTTTTTTCAATATTTGATTTGTATACTCTAAAAAGTCATTTTTTCCTATTTCTGCTATATATCGTATAACATCTAATTCTATCTTTTGATATTCGTGTATCACTATATTTCGAAAGCCTACCATTTTTTGCATTTTATTGTAGACGTTCCCTTCTAATAAACCTTCTTTATTCAGTAGTTCGAAAGCTTCCGTACCTTTTTTAGGTATTCCGAGTTTTTTCTTAGAGCAAATATACATTGCCAAATCAATACTTTGTTGACATGCTCTTTGTATATTTAAAATCAAGGCATCTTGATATAGATAATCCTCTAGTTTGTCCTCACTATATATCTTTTCAATTCGTTTTACACACCGTTCTATACTCTCTATTTTATTTAATATTACTCTCTCCATAGTTAAAATACACTTCCTCTTTCATATATTGCTTCTAATACTACTGCTCGATCTTCTTCCAAAGTTAGATATTTTGACAATACTTTCATTTCCAAATCTTCTAAGTCATCTTCATCTTTTGTATATATGCAGATACCTGTTGTAATTATTTCAGCCTGAAAGTTTGTATCTACTTTTTCAAAGTCAATTAAGTCAATCTCTCTCTTTAGTATATTTTGCAAATCTACCATGTAGTCTAATCTTTTTTGAAAATCAAATTCACCTACTATGGCTATATCTATGTCACTGTCTTCACGCAGTTCTTCTCTTGCTGCTGATCCAAACAGATATATTATTTTTATATTCTTATCTTTAAAATATTCTAGAATTTTAGTTTTCATTTTCACTCCTAAACAAATCAGAATTTCAATAAAGCTAAATAAAATTTATAGTTTATTTTTCTTCCAATTTATAAATTTAATTATTCCATTCTCAAAACTAGTTTCTGGTATATACCCTGTTGCATTTTTTAGTTTACTAATATCAGCATAAGTTCTGTTAACATCTCCAGGTTGCATTTTCATTTTTTTTAC
>CAZDNU010000286.1:0-5606 GCA_964506865.1 uncultured Fusobacteriales bacterium
AAGCAAGTTCACATGGAACTCTATCTATCGCTTTTGATGTAGGCGGAAATGCCGAGATTATTAAAGATCAAATAACTGGATATTTAATTCCAGATAATGATATTGATTTAATGGTGAAACGGATATTATTTTTATACCATAATCCAAGAAAAATAAAAAAAATGGGGGAAGCAGCCAAAAAATTTGTTGAAAATAATTTTTCAATTGAAAGAAGGGTGAAACAACTCGAAAATCTTTATCTCGAATTGCTATGAGAAAAACTATCGCAAAATATATCGGCCTCCCTCTATTTGATACAATAAGAAGAACCCAGGTTCAAAAATACCTTAGATTTTATAAAAGCACATTAAGTTGGGACCAAAAAAGAATTAAGAAATTTCAGTTAGATAAATTAATTCTATTAACCAAATATGCTTACGAAAATGTGCCGTTTTATAGAAAAAGGTTTGAAGAAAATAATCTGACACACAATTCTATAAATAGCCTTGATGATTTGAGATATATTCCGCCGCTTACAAGAAAAGATATTCAAGATAATGTTTCGGAATTAATTTCTGAAAACATAAATTTAAAAAAAATTAATCAAGGTTCATCGAGTGGTTCCACAGGACAACCTGTCATTTACTACCATGACAAAAAAGGAATAAGCGCCGGACAGGCAGCTAACTATCTGGGATGGTCCTTGAGCGGATGGAAATTCGGAGAAAAAGGTTTGCATATATGGGGAAATCCAAGAATAGTTAATAATGAGTGGAAAAGATTATCATCAAAAATAAAGGCCGTTCTTTTCAATCATTTCAAATATCCTGCCTATAAATTAACGGAAATAGATAAATTCAATGAATTAATATCTATTTTAAATAAGGAGAAATTTGATTTTCTAGATGGGTATACGAATGCATTATATATTTTGGCCAACTATTTGAAAGAAAATAACATTAAAATTGACAAAATAAAATACATTTTTACTACCGGGGAAAGTATGCATGATTTCCAAAGGGTATTGATCGAAAATTTTCTAGGAAAAGTTTATGATAGTTATGGGTGTGGCGAAATCAACGGAATAGCTTATCAATGCAAATTTTGTAAGCAATATCATTCAATCGAACCTCATGTAATTCTTGAATATGATAATAATTTGCTGGATCATGAAGGAAATAGGGAGTTGATAATCACAGATCTTGACAACTTTTCTTTTCCTTTAATAAGGTATAAAAATGGCGACATGGCCAAACCGATTGAAGAGAAGACTATTGACTGTAAAATTAAATTTTCCAGGATTGAACGCATTGCTGGCAGGGTATCTGATATCGTACAACTTCCTGATGGAGGTTATTTAACAGTTCCAAGTTTTTTTGGAAGCATGTTACTTAAATCAATAAATGGAATTACTCATTACCAGATTGAAAAAATTTCTAAAGATAAATTGGTCGTAAATCTAGTAGTCAACAGCCAATTCTCAAGGAGTGATGAAATAAAGATTAATAATGCTTTATTTGAATATTTACACTCAAAAATTCAATGGGAAATAAAATATGTAGATAAAATAAAAACTTCGAATACTGGAAAAATTAAGCTGCTCATAGATAAAACAGAAACAATAAAATAATTTAGATTATTTAAAAATGAGAAAAATATATAAACTGATAAGATCACTCTTGTCTTATAAAACCAGAGGATATATTACAAAAGTTGTTTTTGCCTTTGGCCTGAGGCCAAAGGCAAAAAAAAACAATGTTCCATCTTTGAAAAGGTTTCCAGGAGGACAAAATGGCGGAATTATATTTTCTGCTGACTTTGAACTTGGATGGGGTTGGCGTTATGCAAAGAATATTGAAAATGGTATAAAACTTGCTATTGAAAAGGCTGAATTAGCAAGAGAAAATTTTCCTCGTTTATTGAAGTTGTTTGATATTTTTGATATTCCTGTTACTTGGGCAACAGTTGGCCATCTGTTCCTTTCGGAATGTAATAAGGGTGATCACGATTGGATGAGACGGATTCCCTATTTTGAAAATAAAAACTGGATTTATTCCAATGGAGATTGGTTTGATTGCGATCCATATACTAACTGGGAAAAAGCAAAGACTTGGTATGCACCAGATTTGGTTGAATTGATACTTCTTTCAAAGGTGAATCATGAAATTGCTAGTCATACATTTAGTCATATTGATTTTTCTGATGAAAATTGTCCGGCAGCGGTTGCTGATGATGAAATGAAGGGGACGGCAGAGGCGGCTTTGAAGTTTGGTATTGATTTGAAATCTATGGTTTTCCCGGGGGGCACATGGGGAAATATAGGAATCTTAAGAAAACATGGGATTAAAATTTATCGAAAAAATATTAAATTTGATTTAGCTTACCCTTTTCGTGATGAATGGGGATTACTTGTTTCTCCATCTTCAGCACGAATTGGTCAAAATGAATATGGATGGGATGAACAATATCATATTAGAAGAATAAAAAAGTATATCGAAAAGGTTCAAGAAACAGGTACTATTGCGCACTTTTGGTTTCATCCTTCCTTGGATCAGTGGACATTAACTAATATTTTTCCAAAAATATTGGAAATCATTGCAAAAAAACGAGATTCCAATTCAGTTTGGATTGGAACTATGTCAGAAATTGCCGATTATATCAATAGACAAAGAATTGTCTAATCTATTAAACATGTTTTCTTATAATCAGCATATTTATATGATCTATATATCCAAATGTAGTGAAAATATTTTTGGTATGGGAGATTCTTAAATTGATTGGTATATCTGGATTGTTTGGAAAAACCCAGCGAATAAACGAATTGTATAAAGAGGCGTTGTTAAAAATCCATGAAACAAATGGAGTTTACAATGCGCATTTTCAATATGAAGATAAAAATGTCGTTTTGACACTCATTATGAGAAATAAAATTGCATTAGATTGCGGCAACGAAAATTTTTACCAGGATGAAAATCATGTCGTACTAATCGAAGGCTATATATGTCCAGATTTGATTCCTGATAAATTAAATACAATGCACACTGCCAGATGGGTCCTGTCAAGCTATTTAAATAAAGGATTGGGTTTCATTGAAAAACTGAATGGAGAATACAATATTGTCTTATATTACAAAAGAAATAATACTATAAAGATTATAAATGATCGCTTTGCAAGCAGACCGTTTTACTATTTGTCTTTTGATCGGATGTTTTATTTTGGTTCGGAGAGAAAATCAATTTTTTCAGTTCTTAACCAGAATATAAAAATTTGTCCTAATGGATTAATGGAACTTTTTCTTTTTGGTCATAACTTAAATTCAACTACAATCTATAAAAATGTAAAAGCGATGCCACCTGCAACAATTCTTGAATTTAAAGATAATAAAATAAATGCTTCCCAGTACTGGAATTTACATTTTAGAAAACCGACAAGAACAATATCAGAAAAAGAAATGATTGAAAAGGCTACCCTGATTCTACATGCGGCAGCTAATAAAAGATTGAAAGGAAAACAAATGGTTGGTCTGGGATTAAGTGGCGGTCTAGATAGCAGGGTGATATCTGCACTTATCCCAAAAGATATTAATAAAGTTTTGGCTCGCACATATGGAATTGAAAATTCGATGGAGGTAGAAATAGCCAAAGAAATTGCCAAAAAATGCAATTTTAATCATTATATCCAAAAGGCAAAATATGTTCATTTTTCAAAATTTCTTTTCCCTGCAGTCTGGAGAACTGAGGGTGGAATTCCCTTTTCAGGTTTAAAATCTATTATCGATCATAGAAATCTAAAAGACCTATTTTGGTATAATCTGGGAGGGCATTTCGGTGATGTCTTATCGGGAAAATCACTAAAACCATTTAGTGTTTTTCCGATGAAGAAAGATAGATTTATTCAATTGGTATTTCATGAATATTCAAAGAAAATTTGTGAGACATTTTATTTAAAAAAATTATTTAATCCAGAATTTTTTAATAAATATTTTCCTGAATCAAAAGAAACATTCATTGAATCTTTTAAAAATATAACCTCTTCAAACAACTGGGATCTATATGACACATGGGATCTTACTCAAAGACAACCGAGGTTTACATTTAATTCAAGTGCCGTTGATAATTATTTGTTCCAAAGGATACTTCTGTTCACCGATTATAACTATGTGGATTTTATGCTTCAATTGAATTTAAAACAGAGATTCTATCAGTTGTTCTATAAAAAGATGATTGCAACAAATTTCGAATGTTTTTCGCATTTATCCAATGCCAATACAGGGAGGTTATTAAAACGATCAAACGTGCTGAATTTATCTGATATTTATTTTCAATATGTATTAAAAAGGAAAAGGAGAAAAAGAACAGTTAATCCAGGCTATTTTAACAAATCCAATTTAATCAGAAAAGATTCTGATTTGATTGGAATCATAAAAGAATTCATTACAAGGGGAGACTTTCCAGGGGATATTTTTTCAAAAAATGGTATCTGTTATATTTTAGAACAACATAATTTTGTAAAAACTGATCTTTCAAACATAATTTCATTACTGCTCACATTTATTGCTACATATAATTTGTTTTTTATTAAAACATACAAAAAGCCTCCTGAAATAACAAATCCATTTAATATATAATTATAAATTTCAAAAACTATAGAAATATTATTTTTAACTAAAATGAGAGTTTTGTTTGTCTCTAGTAGAAATTCAAATTTCAAAATCAATCCTCTAGTAAAAACCCAAGGTGATTCACTTTCTTCTTTGGGTGTAAAAATAGAATATTTTACAATTAGTGGCAGTGGAATATTTACTTATTTAAAGAATATTAGAAACTTAAGAAAACATTTAAAACAAAACAATTATGATTTAATTCATGCTCATTATTCCTTTTGTGGTTTGGTGGTTCTTTTAACTTTTTCTAGATATCCTCTGGTAGTTTCGTTTATGGGAAGTGATGCTCTTGGATATGTAAATCCTTCTGGAAAAAAGAAATTCAGAAGTTATCTGAATATTTTCTTGTCAAAATTTATTCAACTCTTTGTAGATAAAATTATTGTTAAGTCAAAAAATCTGATGAATACTATTTATTTAAAAAAAAAAGCTGTGTTGATACCCAATGGAGTCAACATGAAAACGTTTAGACCTCTGAAAAAATATTATTGCTTAAAAAAGCTGAAGTTAAAAACCAATAAGCCGAAAATAGTTTTTTTGTGTAATACAAACAGTATTGGAAAAAATTATCACTTATTAGAAAAATCAACAAATTTTTTTAATATTACTAATTATGAAATACATCACCCATATCCTATTTCTCATGAAAATATTGTTTATTGGTTGAATGCTAGTGATGTCTTGGTTATGACTTCATTTTATGAAGGGTCTCCAAATATTATAAAGGAGGCAATGGCATGTAATTGTCCAATTGTAAGTACTGATGTCGGTGATGTTAGAGAAATTATTGGCAATACTGAGGGTTGTTATATTACATCTTTTAACCCTGAGAATGTTGCAGATCAAATCATGAAGGCTTTGGAGTATTCAAAAAAACATGGAAAAACAAATGGAAGAATTAGGCTAATTCACTTGGGATTAGATTTAGAAACGATTGCGAAACGAATTGTTTCGGTTTATCAAG
>CAZDNU010000287.1:0-1890 GCA_964506865.1 uncultured Fusobacteriales bacterium
ACTGAAGGTTCTTTCGGACTAACACTTGGCTCTTTTTTTCCAAAGTTTGACGCAAATACCGCCAAATCATACAGTCCTACAATTCCATCACCATTTAACACACAATATATATTTTCCCATTTTTCTTTACCTTTGTTTGCCGGTGCAATGTCATACTTGTCACTCACTTTTCCAAAGTTTGATTTTAATGCATTAAAGTCAGAAAGTCCCACTTCTTTATCTAAATTATAATCTCCCAGTAAAATTTCTTCGTCAGTTAGTTTACTTTCTTTTTTATTTATTTTCGTTTGTATATCTACCTTCTCTAATAATTTTAATTCTAGCATAATGTCTGTTCTTTTTATTCCAAACTCTACAATATCCACTTTCTCATTTAAAAAAGCTAAATTAATCTCAATTTCATTATTATTTTCCTGAATAATGCTTAAATACTCATCCGATATATCTATATCACTCAAAGATATTTCCCCTTTAATTAAGATCTTTGCTGCGCTTAACATCTCTTCTGTTTTTACTTTAATACCTCTTTCTGTCTTTGTTGTAAGTAGCTCTCCATTTACTTTTACCATATTTTCTTCGCCTACATTCTTTTGACACGCTAAACTCAAAAGAAATAATGTTGTCATTAATAAATAATAGCATATTTTTTTCATTTGTCTCCTCCTTAATTGATTTTAATAAACACACATATCACTGTACGGTTATTTATCAAGCAAGAAAAGTTCAAACTTTGATCATTTTTTTCGTTATGTGACTTTTTTCTTTATTTCCCCTTTGTTTTATACAGTTATTTTTTCATTAGTAATTTTTCCATCTTATTCTTTTTCCTCTTTATTCATTTTTCCAGTTCTTTTATAGAACGTTTTTTTCCTATTAAAGTGCACACCTCTTGTTGCCTTGTTTAAAATTTACACCTCAATTCATTTGTAAGACTCTTATTAGCCACTTTTTTATACATAGATTTTTCCCCTTTTTAACTTTATACTGTTTTTTCTTTTCCCTATACTATTATTCCACAATAGCATTCATTATATGTAACAGATAAAAACAGTATATTTTTTGAGATTTTTTTGATATTCAATTTACTCTCTCTTTAAAATCATTAATATTTGTTTGAAACGTTTACATTCTTGTATGCTAATTCTTTTTTGTCAAATTTTAGAACTTTCTCTGTTCTGATACTTGACATATAAGTAGTCTTTTGTTGTAATTCTTTTGATTTGTAATCTAAAAAAAATATGCTAAAAATGGTGTAAAAAGTGGAGTTTATTACAAAGTTTTCAGAAGCTTTCTCTTACAACTAGCGAAGTTTCTACCTTATTTTTATAATTTTCTATACATAATCAAAGTATAAAATAGAGAGTTTAAAAACAGTGAAAAGGAGATGAAAACATGTTAAAGAAAAAACTTTTCTTATTAATTATTTTACTATCATGTGCTTTTTTATGGTTACTTTCAAGTTATTACTTAGAGCCTACTGAAGGTTTAGTATACGAGAAAGTAGATGGTGGGTATGAAGTTTCTGACTATGTATAAAAACTCTATGTTAAAATACCCACTAGTCATAAAGACAAGCCTGTTGTGTCTATTGGAGATTCTGCATTTTTTACTAAGATTTAAAATTGCTTTTCGGCTATTCTTTATACTTTCATCTTTTCAAGAAAAGTAATTTTTAGTCGCAGTTTTTTCGAGTTTTTGCAGGAGCGGCATTTTTTCCTTAGTTTATCCTCATGCAATCTCTCTAAGCCCCCCACTTCAAGACTTGAAAATATGAAAGTAAGTGGGGGATAAGAGAGATACGCACTCAGTATTCGGTCATCACTAAGGTTCAGTGGGGGGGATGAAGCGCCCCACTGAATCCAAGTTCGACTTTATTTTGCTGTAGAAAAA
>CAZDNU010000288.1:0-3345 GCA_964506865.1 uncultured Fusobacteriales bacterium
CAGTACTTTTTTTATTATATCGCTTCGTAAAATCATTCCGTACAACTTTTGATCTTCTACTACATATATACAAATACTACTTAGGTGATCTGATTTATAGGTCACCTAAAATTTTTCGATTGAAATACAATCAAAAGGGACACAAATATAGATTAAAATTCTAGATTTATAAATAAACTTTAAAGGAAGCTATTGCAAAAAAACGCAATGATGGGATAATATTGTATATAGAGATGGAGACGATGCCAATGAAAAACTATATAAAAAATCTAAGTGAGATATTTGAAGTGGATATAAAAATGGAAAATGTAAGCTTCGAAGAAAATACTTGCATTGATACCATAGAAGAGCTTGTAGAAATAGATAGTAGTGATAATGTTTTGAAAGAAAATATAAAAAAACTAATAAGAGAATATTGTAATCTATACAAAGCTCAGCTTGAAAAACAAGCTAGAGAAAACTTTATAAATGATATAGTGGAATTGAAATTTGACAATATAGATCTTATGCTAAATAGAAGTGAGTTGTTAGGATTTGACTTTTATATTGAAAGACAAGCTATAATCATAGAAATAGAAGATTTGTATAAAATATTAAAAGGCAATCATGAGATGATATTGCAAAAGTATAAAGAAGAATTTTATAAAGAGATATTAAGTATATTAAAAACACCAAAAGATATAGTATCGTATATAGGGAATAATAGATTTTTAATATGCAAAACACGTGAAAATGATATAGAAAAAGTGACTAGAAATCTAATAAAAAACTTGAAAAAAAGATGGGACTTGACCTATAAAATAGCAGTAGGAGATTTATATGATATGCCTGGGATAGAGGCAATGTCATATTCCTTTCGTGATGCTACAAATTACTTGAAAATAGGTAAACGCTTTGCATTGGAAGAAGAAGTGTATACATTTGAAAAGATAGGAATATATACGCTGTTTTATAATTTAGGAAAATTTGAAAAAGAAAAAATAATGCAGTACATCAAAAAATCAGTAGATTATGGGAAACAAAATCGAATAGATGTAGCAAAATTGCTAAGTGTATACTATAAAAATAAATTTGTATTAAATAAAACAGCATCAGAGTTTGGCATATCAACTACTAAATTGAAAGATGTATTCATAAATATACAGGAGCTAAGCAAACTAGATCCGACAAAATTCGAAGATGCAGTGAAATTTTATATGGCAATAAAATTATTAAAATAGCATTGGCTATACTTGGAGAGGGATTTATTACTGGGGAACATATCAAAAATAAGAGAATGCGTAAAAGGAGAAAAAGTGATACATTTAAAAAGTGTAGATTCTACCAATGAATATATAAAAAGGGAAACTGATATAAAAGAATATGAAATAGTCATAGCTGATATCCAAAACAAAGGCAAAGGCACAAGAGGACGGAATTGGATATCAAAAAAAGGAGGCGCCTGGTTTAGCTTCTATATAAATAAGGATAGGTTCTTGGATATTAACGATAATCCAAAATTATCATTGATTGTAGGTTTGTCAGTGTTGGAAAGTCTGGAAGTCTATGAAAAATATCCATATAAGTTGAAATGGGTAAATGATATATATTTACATAAAAAAAAACTTGCAGGTATACTTTTGGAGTTAGATGCCGATAAAATAATTATAGGAATAGGAATTAATGTAAATAATCAAGATTTTGGAGAATTTCAAGATATAGCAGTATCAATGAAGCAAATGAGCAGTAAGGAATACGACGTAAAAAATATAGCGAAAGAAGTAGTGCAAAATTTCAAAAAAAATTACTTTGCTTTTTTAAAAGGAAATTGGAATTTACTTTTGAATAAAATAAATGAAAATACTTTTGAGTAAACAAGATAAAATTTCAAATGCAAACAGGGTGCGTAAGGCCCTGTATTTCCTTGTCTTGTGTTGTACGGAAAGCGAAAACGAAAACGGAAACTGAAAAAAACAGAGAAATCAATTAAAATAAATTCAAAAAAAAGATAAAGTTTTTGCACGAATATACCGAAAAACTAAAGTAAGGGAAAAAAATTCTTTATTTGCTTAACTCAACGGGCAAAGCGAGTTTGAAAAAGAAATCTAGGGAGGTGGATATAAGGAAAGGTAAGGTTATAATGATTTTATTTTGTTAGGGATTTAATCAGGGAAAGAAAGTCAGTTTTGTGGAAGAAGAATTTTCACGGAAGGGAATAACAGTTTTAAGAAAAGGAGGTCAAAACAATGACAAATAATTTAAAAAAATTGATGTTAGTTTTAGTGTTGATAATATTTACGGTAAGTATCGGAGGGTGTTTTAGCAGTGGTGGCAAATCAGGTGGCACTGTAGTGATTGATCCGGAAGATCCACAAGATCCGCAAGATCCACAGGATCCACAAAATCCAGAAGATCCCAATGAAGAAGAAGAGGTAGTATATGTACCTTATAACCCAAATGGGAATAAAGCGCCGAAGATAACAAACTTTAATACAGATGATTTAGATGAAGCGATAGTAGCTCAAGGTCAGCAAGTGGAGTTTGATGCTTCTGGTATAGATCCAGATGGTAGTGCTGTAAGTATAGAATATGAAGCAACTGGAGGGAACTTCAGTGGTAATGTTTGGACAGCACCAAGCGAACCAGGTTACTATCAAGTTATAGCTTACGCAGTGGATACACAAGGATTGAAATCTGATCCAGGTATCATAACTATAAGGGTAGAAAAACCTGAAGATGTAGGAGCTGTACGACTTAAAGGTGTCCCTAATATAGTATTTGGTGATGCTGCAAACAGAGCAAAAAGACCAATAACTATTGATGAAGGAGATAGTTTTAGTGAAGGATACAACTTCATACTAAGCACAAGAACACAAGACGATAATCATACAGCAGATATAGAGATCACGTTTACAGATACAAATAACAATCACAACTTTAGTTATTCAGCAGAGAAAGGAATGGTGTCACTGGTATCGGAAACTACAACAGGAAATCCTGATGAGTATACATTGACATTGAAATATACAGCACCTACATCAACAGCTGATGACTGGAATTCACCAGTTACAATCACTATATTTAATAAAGATGATCCATCAGATAAAGATGTAATTACTTTACCTTTTATAGTAAATACACCACCTACAATCCAAAATATAAGATTTGCTGAAGATAGTGGAGCATCAGCTCAGGTAATAGGCTTGAATGATACTGCATCATTGGAAGTAACAGTATCAGAACCAAATAGTGATCAAGGAGATACTGTAACATATGTATTTAATGTAGTAAATGGAGATGCGACATTAAATCCTACATCTACAAATCTTGGTTGGACTGATTTTACAGCACCAAATGAAAGACAAG
>CAZDNU010000289.1:0-7334 GCA_964506865.1 uncultured Fusobacteriales bacterium
CCCTTGTAGTGGGTGATTTGGAGCATAACAAAAAAGAGATAATCAATACTATTGATTTGGGACTAAAAAAACATGTAAATTTTCTTGTGCTCCCTGAATTATCAGTATCGGGATATACTATGGGGGATCTTTTTTTTCAAAATAGATTTATTTTTCACTCATACGACGTCATAAAAGACATTGCTTTGCACTTACAAAAAATCGATTCGGATATGTTAGTGGCCTTGGGCGCTCCTTTTATCTGCGATAATCAGTTGTTTAACTGTGCTTTTTTACTTCAAAGGGGTAAGATATTAGGTATTGTACCGAAAACACATATTCCAAATTACAATGAGTATTATGAAAAGCGATGGTTTTCTTCTGCTACAAAGAGGAAGAGTTCTTATGTGAGTTTTTTGGATTTTGAAAATATACCTTTTTCTCAAAATATTATTTTTTCTGAAAAAAATTCTAACACTAAAATAGCTTTAGAAATATGTGAAGACTTATGGGTTCCTATTCCACAAAGTAGTCATCACTGTTTGTATGGAGCCAATATTATAGGAAATCTATCCTCAAGTAATGAGATTGTGGGCAAATCTCAATACAGACGTGATTTAGTGAAGCAACAATCGGGACGATGTATCACTTCATATATTTATTCATCTTCTGGTGCAGATGAGTCTACTACTGATCTGGTATTTAGCGGACATCTATTAATTGCAGAAAATGCTTCTGTCCTTGCAGAAAAAGATTTTGATTTGGATAATGATGCAAGAATGATTATACATGATATTGATATAGAGAAATTACAACACGATCGTATAAAAACCAATAGTTTTATGGAAAACGTACAAGATATTGATTATATACAAGTATCATTCTCTATGACTTTTAAACCAGTACAAGATTTGATCAGATCAAACTTAACAAAAGATATTTTTAAGCAAGGAGCTCATACCGAAATTCACAAAATAGTTAATATACAAAGTGCTGGTCTGATTAAACGAATCAAACATATAGGATGTAAAAAATTAGTTGTCGGAATTTCAGGTGGACTTGATTCTACTCTAGCGTTACTTGTATGTGTAAATGCAATGAAGTATCTAGGTCTCGCCAATAAAAACATTGTAAGTATTACTATGCCTGGATTTGGTACTACCGGCAAAACTTATAACAATGCTGTGGCTCTTGCCAAACTATTAGATACTGATTTACATGAGATTTCTATTAAAGATGCTTGTATTCAGCATCTCAAAGATATCCAACACCCGCTTGATGCATATGATATCACTTATGAAAATGTACAAGCTAGAGAGCGTACTCAAGTATTGATGGATATCGCAAATAAAGAAAATGCTATTGTTGTAGGAACAGGCAATCTATCCGAGCTAGCATTGGGTTGGTGTACTTACAATGCAGATCAAATGTCTATGTACGCAGTAAACGCAAGTGTGCCTAAGACATTGGTCCGAGAAATTATTACTTGGTTTAAGGAGCATTTTTATTCCAATAATAATAAATTGTCTAATATACTTGATAGTATTATAAGTACAAAGATTAGCCCGGAACTGCTTCCCGCAAATAAGAATGATGAAATAGTACAAGATACAGAAGCCTTAATTGGAGATTATGCGCTTAACGACTTTTTTATGTATTATATGCTCCGTCATGGATTTTCTCCAAAAAAAATATTGTTTTTAGCAAATATAGCTTTTCGTGATATCTACTCATGTGGTTCGATTAAGGTATTTTTGAAAAAGTTTTTTATTCGTTTTTTCAACAATCAATTCAAAAGGTCGTGTATGCCTGATAGTCCAAAAGTGGGATCTATATCCTTATCACCCAGAGGTGACTGGCGTATGCCAAGCGATGCCTCTTATCGACTTTGGACTGCAGAAATAGAATCCTTGTAGTATAAATAGAAAAAAGCTAATCCATTTTGTTTGGATTAGCTTTTTTTATTCTTATAATTATTGTTTTATTATATTTCCATTTATTACTTCGTATACACCTGGTTCTGCTATAGAATAGTCATTACCACTATTATTATCCCACTGTCCATCTTTATTGAAGCAAAACTTTAATGTACTTGCATCTACTGTTATGCTTGCATACTCAAACCAATCATCATTCTCTGACGTATGTTTTTCCATAACTTCTCCTGGTGCATCTGTCCAACCATTATTATTTGCATTGTAATGCACATTTATATCTCCAGGTGATGATATCCATTCTAGATTAGCTTTGTAATATACTGTTATTTGATTTGTATTTATTGGTGTCTTCGTTAAAGGTATTGACACACTTACTTCATTTACATCTGTTCCGTCCACTTCTACACTTACTTCTCCTGTATATCTTATGTTTTCTACAGTTACATCCAATACTGCTTTATAAGTCCCTGTCCCTAGATCATGCAATCCTGTGTAGCATTCTCCAATAAAATACGAGTAATTTCCTATTTCGTATTCTACTAAGTAATCTCCATTTTTATATACTTTTAAATTTTGTCCTATTAGTTTTCCGTCACGACCTTGACTTATATGTATACCTAGCCAACCTTTATTATCTTCCTTTTGTTCTATAGTCATAGTTGAAGATAAAGCCGTTTGACCTGCTTCTACTTCAAATGTTTCTTCTCCCACATATTTATATCCATCACTCAATTGGTCTACTTTTGCTATATATTTTCCTGCTGGCATATCATGAAATGTAGCATATACACCGTGTCTACCATCACTTGATCCTCTTATTTCTTCACTCTTAAATATTTCTGTTGAATTTTCTTTATAAATATTCATTGTCAGTCCATATACACTATTTGTAGGATATATCGAACCACTATAATATACATCTACCATTGCTTTTGTTTCTACGGGCGTACCAGTCAAAGTAACTTCTCCACCTTGAACTACATCGGAAGTTCCATCTATTTCATACTCTACTTGCGAAGTATATCTCATTGCATCTATAGTTTCATCCAATACTATTTTATATTTACCTGTTGCTAAATCATTTAAAATTACTAAATTATACCTTTTTTGAGATGTTGCAGTTATTTCACTTTCTTCTAAAAATGTATCATTTTTATATACTTTTACTTTTTTTCCGTATAAAGATATATTTTGTGGTTTATATTCTATAAATATTCTTCCCTGATTATCTTGATTTTGTTCTATAGTCATAGTTGAAGATAAACTCGTTTGACCTGATTTCACTTCAAAAGAAGTTTCACCAGTATACTTATAACCATCTACAATTTGATTTACTTTTGCTGTATATCTGCCTGCAGGTACATCTCTAAATGTCGCATATGTTCCATGCGATCCGCTACTACTTCCGTTTATTGTCGACGTCAAAAATGCTGTTGTCGAGTTTTCCTTATAAACGTTCATTGTCAAACCATACACGCTATGCGTAGGATATATTGAACCACTATAATATACATCTACCATTGCTTTTGTTTCATCTTCTATTTTATTTATTTGTCCATCTATTACTTCATAAACTCCTGGTTCTGCTATATAATAATCGTTGCCACCATTGTTATCCCATTGTCCATCTTTGTTTAAGCAAAATTTCAGTGTGCTTGCATCTACTGTTATACTTGCATACTCAAACCAATCATCATACTCTGAAGTATGCTTTTCCATTGCTTCTCCCGGTACATTTGTCCAACCGCTATTATCTGCATTATAATGCATGTTTATATCGCCTGCAGATGTTATCCATTCTAAATTAGCTTTGTAATATACAGTAATACCACCTGTTTCCCCCACTGCTCTTTTCACCGACAAATCTTGTGTACCTTCTTCGTTTGTCCCCGAAAAACATCCACCTAACATAAAACTCAACAAAATCACTAACGTTAAAAATACTTTTTTCATAAGTTCCTCCTTTTAAATATATTAATTTTTTCATATTTAATATTTATAAAAGCTTATCATCTTTAACAAATATTCTCAAGTTCAAAAACTAATCTTTTCAAGTTCAAGCGCATCATTTTTGTTCATTTAGACCTTTTTACCTCTATTTTTCCCTCTTATAGAACTATGTTTTCTTATTTTACATATTTTAAGGAACCCGCTCTCCTCTATTCGTTGTATGGACCTTCAAACACAACCTTTTTCGCCTATGTACTATTTTCGTAATATAAAGTCGTATTTTTTAGAGCAAATAAAATACCTCCCCTTAGATAATGGACTTTTTTGCTAATCACATTATCTATTTGGGAGGTATTAAGTCTATTTTTTAATTATCTTTCCATTTTTTATTTCATATACACCAGGTTCTGCAACATAATAATCATTACCATGATTGTTGTCCCAGTGATGTCCATCTTTGTTAAAGCAAAATTTCAATGTTCTTGCCTCAATTGTTATACTAGCATACTTAAACCAATCTTCTGACTGTATACTATGTTTATTCATCGCTACTCCCGGTACATTTGTCCAAGCTTTGTTGTCTGCATTATAATGTATATTTACGTTACCATTATGAGACCAGTCATCTGATAAACTATAATAGATAGTAATATCTTTTGTTGCTACTTCTTCCCGTTGCACAAATATGTCTTTTACATAAGACTTTTCCTCTTCAAAGTGAATTTTCAAATTACCAAAATATCTGAATTCATCTTTTGTGTAGTCTAAGTCAAAAGTATATACTCCCAGGTCCAACTCATCCAAATCCATATATATTCCTCTGCTATCTGACTTCAAAAATCCAAGCTCTTTATAGAAAGCTCCGTCTTTATATATTTTTGCAGTTATTCCATTTGGATATTCAGTATATCCATCTTTTTCAAAGTATAGTTTTAATTCTGATCCACTTTTTTCTTTTTGTCTTACTTCTAATTTTACCACTTTTTCTTTTTCACCTGATTTTACAGAAAAACTTCCTTCGGCTATATAATGTCTGTTATATCTTTCTTCATCTATTTCCATTATATATTCGCCCGGTGGCAATTCGAAGTATCGTGCATATACCTTGTCTTTTTCCGAATCATAACCTATTTCCAACCTTTTGTATGGTGTTGTCTGATCTTGATCTCCTGTTTTATACAACTTTACCGTTATGTATTGCAGTCTCTTCAAAAATTCTACTCCTCCTGCATCTACAGGCTCTATTATCACGTCACAAGCATCTATTAACTTTGTTTTCAAGCGTATTCCACCTACAATGCTACTAGTTCCTTGAGTTACAGTCACCGTATCGCTTCCCTCAAATTTATAACCATCTTTTTCATCTTCTACTTTAAATTCATACTCCCCTGTAAAAAGATCTCTTATCCAAAATGCTACTCCCCTTACTGTATCTTTACTGTATACCTCTCTACTCTCTCCTGTTGTTTTATTTATAAGTACTCCTTTTATTCCAATAAGATCTTCGTCACTTAAATCACCATTATCACTATACACTCGGTACACTAGGTAGGTATTTGTGATATCTTTTTTTTTCAATTCTATATTTTTTACAATATGATCTTCTCTGTTTACTTCAAATTCTATACTTCCGCTATATTCATATGAGTATTTTTTAAATTTCACTATTTCCGCCTTGTATTTACCTTCATATAATTCCGGAAAGTTTATAAAAATTTTACCACCATCATCCTTTACAAATTCAGTATTTTTGTATATCTTAGAAAAGTCTTCCCAATAAAGATTTAATTCTATCTTATCTTTTAGTATCTGATATAAAAGAAGGTCTTCCATATCCTCTATTCCGCTTAACTCTAAGTCAACCCTTGTTGTTTTATCTTTATTTACATATATCGGAGTGCTTACGACAAATGTTTTATTCCTTTCTATTATTTCAAATTCTATATCAGCCGAAAATACCAGCCCTTTTCTTGCCTGATCTATTTTTACAGTATATAATCCAGGATCTAGGCTTTCAAAATATAGCTCATTATTATAATTAAGCTCACATATTTTATATTCTTCTCCATTTTTATACATATTTGCTGTAATTCCTTTAGCAGAATAATATGTCCCTGTAAACCTTATGTATACTCCATCAATCTCTTCTTTTTCTACTTTTTCTACTTTCCCATTTTCTACTATATATTTTCCATATCCCTCTATCAAATAATCATTTCCATTATTGTTGTCCCATTTTTCTCCATTTTCATTAAGACAAAACCTTATCTTTTCAGCACTGCTTATTCTTTTATAATACCCATAAAAATTATTGCTTTCATCAGTAATTTTTAGCATTTTTATCCCTGGCAGTATTGTCCATGAGTAATTACCGCTTTTAGAGTGCATGTATATATCTTCATTCCAATCACTTGGAGCTTTGTAATAGATAGTTATAGTATTTTCCTTGCTTCGTTTACCTATAACATCTTCCGTATCACTATTATCCGGATGCATCATACATGCCATAAAACTCATAATCATAAAAACCATTAACAATATTTTCTTCATAAATTCCTCCAACTCCTTATTTTAATTTGAATATAGATATCATAACAACACTTTTTTATATTTTCAAGTTCAAATATTTATCATTATTCTTTCCTCGCTGATCATTTACTTGTCTGTCCCGTATTCAAAATATTTCTTGTTCATAATTAAATCACTTTTTCTTTCACATAAACTTAGCTATAGTTTTATTCTTATCTAATTATTCAATATATTTATTATCGTTCTATAATAAAAAGAGCACTCTTAGATTAACCTAAGAATGCTCTTTTCATTATTTTATTCTATTTTTTTAATTCTTTATGACAAAACCACCAGTCATAACATTCTAAATTTTTATCTTCTTTACGTTGTTTTATCATCTCTTCACTATTTGCAGGTGGTACTATTATTCTATCCCCTATTAATTCGTTATTTGGCCAATTTGCAGGAACTGCCCCTTGCTTATCAGAAACTATCAAGGCTTTTACTGATCTTACTATCTCATCCATATTTCTTCCTATCTCTTGAGGATAGTACATAATCAATCTGACTTTCCCCTTTGGATCTACTACAAATACTGCTCTTACTGTATTAGTCCCTTTTCCCGGATGCAACATACCTAATTTTAATCCAATTTCATCATTTGCTGCTATTATCGGAAATTTTATTTCCACATTCAATTTCTCTTTGATCCACTCCACCCATTTTAGATGTGAGAAAACTTGATCGATCGACATACCTATAAGTTCTACGCCCAAGTCTTGCAATTCATCAAATTTATTTTGAAATCCTACAAATTCTGTAGTACATACAGGCGTAAAGTCTGCTGGATGACTAAATAATATAAACCATTTACCTTTATAATCTCCTGGTATAGTTTTTTTCCCATGCGTTGTCTGAACCGTTATTTCAGGAAATTCATCTCCTAATAGCGGCATA
>CAZDNU010000290.1:0-3889 GCA_964506865.1 uncultured Fusobacteriales bacterium
AAAAATATATTTTTTTTGAACTTTTTTGAGTTTTTTTTGTCTAAATAGATGTAAGGGATAAGTGTGTAAAAAAATAATATGGAGGGAAGGAGTTTTATGAAGAAAAAGTACGTTATAATATCGGCAATCGCTATTATGATAATTGTAGTATTGATAGTGACGCTGGCAAGTAGTAAAAAAGGGAGAAAACAAGAAGATGTACCAACTAAGACAGAAACAGAGTTACGCAGAGAAAAAGAATTTAAAGAGTACAAAGAAAAATTAATTGAAAAAAGGGAAAAATCAAGAAAAATAGTTGAGAAAATAGAAAAAGAAAAATCAAAACAGCATGAAACTATACTTGAAAAGATAGACAAACTTTCTAAAATAAGTGGAGCTGAAAAAAGATTACCATTGATAAAGGAAATTGTAGAACTTTCAATTGAAAATGGTGAATTCGATTATTTAAGAGAGATAAGTCAAAGGTTGGCAACAGAATTAAATAAAAAAGATGAAAAAATTTATTATTATCAACTAAAAGTTATTGTATTAAACGAAGATGAATTATTGCAAATAAGAGAAGATTTTGAAAATGATATAGAAAATGGACTTATAAAAAAAGATGAACTGCAAAAAGAAGTAGAAGCAATGCTTAGCGAGCTCGAGTCAATGGTAGATAAGCCATTGGAAGAGCCTAAAGAATCTACAGAATAAATGAATTGTATGAAATAGATAAAAAAGGAGGAGGTTTAAAATGGGAAATTTGAAAAGAGTATTAAGTTTTATTATGCTTTTTATTATTAGTACTACAATTATATTAGCTGATACAACTATAAATGTATCAGTAGACATGACAATTTTCTGGGGGACAGAGCTACCGGAAACTGTATATTTGTTTCCTTTTGAAGGAGATGCAGGAGAATTTGACGGGGGGGATGATATCTCGAATTTACGAGGAGTCAATGCAGCAGGCACAGAAGTTGATCTGGGTGGATACAATGGGAACTACCACAAGACAGCAAACGAGCAAGATACCAGTCGAGCTCTAGCCTTGAAAGATGCAGATAAAGATGGTATATATACTGGGACTATGACTTTAGAAGATAATACAAGCCCTGTAATACATAATCGACTTTATGTAAGAGGAGATGACCCCAAAAACTACATGAACTATCCAAAATACGAAGTACGTAGATTAGGTCATGAAGAGATTAAAGACTGGGGAGTGGATGGTGACGATATTCGTGTGATAAATCCAAATAACGGCACAATAGATGTTTATTGGTCATGGGAAGGTAAACCGGCTAAAAATATAGAGTTTCCTTATGGGAATATAATAGATATATTTTTGGATACATCTGTAGATTTATCGTTTAAATGTTACTATGACAATAATGATGCATCTCACTTTCAATGGATCACAAATTATGTAGATGATGATACTGACATAGTGATAACAGATGGAGCTTCATTAATAGATTTGGATGGAAAAAAGGTAACAGCAAATAAAACAAGCACAGGAACAGTAAAAATAGAAATAACAAAGAAAAGATTGGATGGAAATACTATAAGTGATATCACAAGTGAACTTACAATAAATATAGTAGAGCCAACATATGTACAAGATGGAAAGCAAACGATAGTTCATTTCCCAGATACAGAATTAATAGCCAGTGATGATGAAAATAGATATAGACTTTATGGAGATGATCTAGAAGTTGATGATACAATTTTAAAAGCCTTTAATGTAGATAACTTTGAGTATGCAATAGGTAAAAATGGTGCATTCAATGCTACTTCATATGAAGAATTTTATGGAATGTATACAAAGCCAGGTTATGGTGGAGAAAATTTATACATATATAACTATGATGCTGCTAATCAAGCCAAAGCAGTATATTTCCCAATCAAGCATGACATTAGAGATGAAATGCAGGAATTGAAATTTGATATAATGGGGTATTTATTGACATCTCAAGGAGCTATAGCAGTAGATGAAGACGGAAACACAATATCAGAAAAAAAGGTATCAGGAATATATAATTTGCCTGTAAATTTAGGTGAAGTAGACAAAGATATCGGAACAGGTGGAGTTAGCTTATATTGGAATCAAACTTCTGATGTGGCAAGCTTACATAAGACTAAGTATAAAAAAGAAAAAATAATGCTTCGTTTATCAAAAGTAAAAGATGCCTCTGAGAACATAATACCATCAGAGAGCATAAAATATGATATATACTCACAACAAAATCCTTTGAAAGATGGAGAAAATACTGGAAATTATGAACAATTTATCAATGGAGCAGGCGATGGTTATATAGATTTTGTATTTGATCATATATACGAGGGTGACCAAAGAGTAATCAATTCTGGTGGAGATCTCGAAGTTAGACACAGTCAAGGTCGATTTTTTATAAAAGGACTAGATGCTGGGACGTATAGAGCGCACATATATACAATGAAATACTCAAATGAAGATGATACTTCAAATGAAGGATATATGGTACATACATTTGAAAGTGATAATATATTTGTAGCTCCGGATCCTACAGAAGCAAATGAAGATGCATTGCTATATTACGGTGTAACAGATGTAGCAGCTGTAGATTTTCCAGATACTGTCCAAGTAGAGTTAGTTACAAAATCACCAAGAATATTAACGTTGACGACAGCTGCTATAGGAGCTGGATTGCTAGATCCTACTGACCCTGTAGGTTCACCTGTAGTAGGACACATAAAATATAATAGCGACTTACAAGTAGGGGAGAGAAACTTAGATTTAGCACCGGTAGAGGAGTTGCCGGAGCCAAATGTATATATCACTCCTACAGAGAGTGCACTTAATTATCCTTTGGATGTAGTAATAGTAACAGACAAAACAAGCGTAATGAGTCAATATGGGGATAATTTGAAATCAGCAATAGAAAAAGTAGATTCATACATAGGAGCAGTGACTAATTATAATCCAAAATATAGTCTTATAGATGTATATGACGGTGGAGGAGTACTTGAAAGAACAACTGGTTTTGATGACTTAGCCAATGTTATAGGAGGAGTGAATACTTCTTATAACAGTGTAGGAGCCTCGAAAGTAGCAGTATACGGAGGTATAGAACACGCTATAATAAAATTACTAGATGAAGGCAGAACTGTAAATGGAAATCCATCAGCAAAGTGGATAATATTTGTAAGTGATAACTATACAGAGAAAGGTGACTGGGTACCAGGAGACAGTCATGGGGCCTTAGCAAACCCTGATAGTATATCAAAACTTATAAGGGAACAGGATATATTGCTGTCAGGTCTTGTGGGAGTGAAAAAAGATGGCTATATGGATAGTGATGACTTAGGAGAAGCAGGAGAATATCCTGAAGGACATGATCCTAGCAACGAAGATAATAATGAAGAACATTATGCACATTTGAAATTTATAGCAGCTCATGATTTCAAAATATATCAAATATTTAATGATAAAGACAAGATCTATGCAGCATTAAAAGATTCTCTCGGTGTGCTAGGAGTGACGCAAAGATGGATAATGACTTATCCCACACCATTCCCACTTAGAGATGGCACATTGAGGCAAGCATTATTTGATATAGAGATAGACTATGAAGATATTACAAATCAAACAGGACCTGTATTTGCAGAAGAGATAAGTACTGCACGGGATCGACAATACAGGGCACCTGATGAAGCTTTGAAAAGAACAGAATATCCAAATCAAGTAATAGTATTTAACCATGATCCTGCAAATAACTATGAAGAGGTAAAATATACTATAGAAGATGCAGAATTGCCTCCAGGGGCTAGGGGATATAGACGAATAAAGACAGTAGATCTTTCTGATCTGGATACTGCAATATATAATGATGCACATACGACTATAGGAGCATTTAGCTTTATTCGA
>CAZDNU010000291.1:0-4939 GCA_964506865.1 uncultured Fusobacteriales bacterium
GCAAATATTGACACGAGTATAGATTTACAACCAATGGGACGAGTCTTAGTGCCTACTGGGATAAAAATGGAAATACCATATGGATATGAAGTACAGGTCAGACCAAGAAGTGGCTTAGCGATAAAACATGGCTTGACTTTATTGAATACACCAGGTACAATAGATTCAGACTATCGAGGAGAAATAAAAGTTATAATGATAAATTTGGGTGAGCAAAAATATACACTAAACTCAGGAGAACGGATAGCTCAATTGGTATTAAAAAAAGTATACAAAGCTGATCTAAACTTGGTAGAAGAGCTAAGTGATACTAATCGAAGTGAAGGTGGATTTGGTCATACAGGTAATTAGTAAAGTATTAAAAATAAAGTATAACAAAAACAAGGAGGAAAATGTTGATGAAAAGAGGAGTGGTTTATGCGATTACTTCAGGTAAAGGAGGAGTAGGAAAAACCACAACAACTGCGAACCTAAGTACAGGTCTTGCTATGTTGGGGAAAAAAGTAGCTGTTGTCGATGCTGATATTGGACTTAGAAACTTAGATATTGTTATGGGGCTAGAAAACAGAGTTGTGTACAATATCGTAGATGTGATTGAAGGTACTGCAAAATTAAGGATGGCATTGATAAAAGATAGACAGTTAAAAGATAATTTACAACTCTTACCTGCTGCTCAGACAAGAGATAAAGATGCAGTAAAACCTGAAGATATGATGAAATTAGCAAAAGATTTGTCAAAAGATTTTGACTATGTACTAATTGATTCTCCTGCAGGAATAGAAAATGGATTTAAAAATGCAGTAGCAGGAGCAGATGAAGTTATAGTAGTAACAAATCCTGAAGTATCAGCAGTGAGAGATGCAGATAGAATTATAGGATTGTTGGAAGCAGCAGAAAAAAATCGACCAAAACTAATAATCAATAGAATAAAAATGGATATGGTAAAAAGAGGTGAAATGCTGAGTGTCGATGATGTATTAGAGTTATTGGGGATAGAGCTTTATGGAGTAGTACCGGATGATGACAATGTAGTTTCTGCGAGTAATAAAGGAGAACCGGTAATAAAAGATCAAACGACGAGATCAGGACAGGCATATTCAAATATTGCAAGAAGAATGATAGGGGAACAAATTCCTTTGTTGTCACTGGAAGATAAACAGGGAATACTGAATAAATTAACAGGGCTTTTTAAAAAATAGAAAGGGGTTTTTTTTAGATGTTTAAAGAGATGTTTGACAAGTGGTTTAAAAAAGATGATGCAAGTGGTTCATTAGCAAAGAATAGGTTAAAAGTTGTAATTATGCAGGATAGAACTTCATTTCCACCTGTTATGCTTCAAAGCTTGAAGGAAGATCTGATCGGTGTATTTGCAAAATACTTTGAAATGGAAGAAGAGGAGCTTGAGAGCTTTAAGATAGAAAATGAAAGTAACAACTTGGGGTTATCAATAAGTATACCAATAAAAAAAGTAAGAACTTTTGCAAGTGAGACTGATGAAAAGTAGTCAAAGTATAAGGTTATTTTTAAAAAAAATCAAAAGGCTTGATATAAGCCTTTTGATTAATGCATATATTATTACAATACTTAGCTTAATATTTGTATATAGTGCTACCTATCAGGATACAAAAATTTTTTTTATAAAAGAGATAATTTGGATATTTATAGGAAGTATTGTTTTTTTTGTTTTTAGTATAATAGACTACAAAGATTATGCTAAATATTCTAAAATTATATATGTAGGCAATATATTCCTCTTGCTATTGGTATATTTAGTAGGATCTACAACAAAAGGATCAAATCGGTGGATAAATTTGGGTTTTTTTAACTTACAACCATCAGAATTTGCCAAAATATTTATAGTTTTGACGTTTTCTGAAGTACTCAGTAGTGAGTACAAAGATGGCATAAGAAGTTGGAAAGCAATAATACGGACAGGTCTCCATTTTGTAGTTCCATTTTTATTAATATTACGACAGCCTGATTTAGGTACATCATTAGTTTTGATTTTTATATACTATGTACTCATATTTCTAAATGGTGTAGATCTGAGATATTTTTTTACATTGATTGTATCAAACATGATAATGGCTCCTATAGCATTTATGTTTTTAAAAGAATATCAGAAAAAAAGGATACTAGTATTTTTGGATCCTGCAAAAGATATACTTGGAGACGGATGGAATGTAATACAATCTATGATAGCAGTAGGATCTGGAGGACTAAGTGGTAAAGGAGTTTTTTCTGGAACACAAACAAGGTTGGACTTTATACCAGAATCACATACTGACTTTATATTTTCAGTACTTTTAGAAGAACTTGGATTTATAGGAGGATTATTCTTAATAGGATTGTATCTATGGCTGATTTTTACAATTGTGAATATAGGGCAAAAGACAGATGATGAATATGGAAAAATGATAGCATATGGAGTGGCGGCTATATTCTTTTTTCATAGCTTGATAAATATGGGAATGGTAATAGGAGTGATGCCTGTAACCGGTCTTCCGTTACTGTTGATGAGTTATGGTGGAAGTTCGTATGTGTTTTCGTTTATGATGTTGGGGATAGTAGAAAGTATAAGAATATACGGTACAAGCTAAACAAGGTAAGGAGAATAATTTTGAAATTTGAAATAGATGAGAATTATGCAGACGTAAGATTAGATAAGTTTTTGAGAAAAAAGTATAAAGATTTACCTCTGAGTCATATATATAATATGATACGAAAAGGAAAAGCAAAAATAAATGGAAAAAAATCAAAAGAAAATTATCGCTTACAAAAAGGCGATATACTGGAAGTAAAAAATAATGAAGTAAACAAAGAAAATTTTATGAAAGTATCAGAAAAAGATATAGAATTTTTAAAAGAGGTAATAATTTATGATAAAGATGATATAGTAGTTGTAAACAAGCCTTCAGGAATAGTAGTTCATAAAGGATCTAATCATGAGTATGGTATTTTGGAGATGTTGAAAGCATACTATAAATCTACTGATCTGGCATTTGTAAATCGGATAGATAAAAGCACATCTGGTCTAGTATTGGCTGGAAAAAACAATAAAACAGTAAGAGACTTGTCACAAATAATGCGATTGGGAAATATCAGAAAATATTATTATGCAAAAGTAAAAGGAGTACCACAAAACAGATACTTTCAAATCAAAAGTAAGTTAGCAAAAAAGGAAACTAAAGTAGAAAAAAATTCTATTGGAAAAGAAAGCATAACCAATTTCACTTTATTGAAGACGGATGGAAAATACAGCATATTAGAAGCTGAACTCTTAACTGGACGAACTCACCAAATAAGAGTACAATTAGCAGATGAAAACTTACCGATCTTAGGTGATGGAAAGTATGGGATCAAAAGCAAAGCAGGTATGTGTTTGTTTTCGCATAGAATAATAATTGAAGATAAAAGTATAGACATAAATTTGGACATACCAAGTGAAAAAAATTGGGAAATTCAAGAAAATTAGTATTTATGCATACTAAAAGATAGTCAAAAAAATAAATTTGGATATAAATAATATAGCAGTTGATTATAAAAAAGACTTGCTAAGGTTGGGAAAACAATTAAAAATTGACTAAAAGGAGGAGAATTGTATGTTTTGGGTGATGTTGAAGCAGTTTTTTATGTGGTGTACTGTTATAAATATAGCTTTACTTATATTTGCTTTTTTAGTATATATATTTTTCAATAAATACATAAATAAGATAAGTAGGAAGTGCTTTGAAATTTCAGAAGAAAATTTAAATACAATATATTACCTTACTCTAGGAATATACAAGATTTTAATATTTATATTTAACTTGGTCCCATTTATAGTTTTGAAAATAATGGGGATATAGTTATAAAGAAGATTAACTAAAATGATCTATTTTTTTAGTTGGTTTTTTTTATTGTAAATGAAAGAATTAGAAAAATATTTATATAATAAAGGATTTTTTTGCTTTTACAGTATAATATTAGGGGAGAAGTAGAGAGATATATATAATAGACAGTTACAAAATACAATAATATCGAATATTTATTTTTTCATATTTTTTCCTTAGTTTTTTTGCTGTAGAAAAAAACTAAGCTGCCAATTGGCGAAAAAATTGGTGGGGTTGAGCAAAAGACAAGAAGGAAGTAGATTGTGAAAAATAAAGTTTGCAGAGTTCTGGAAAGAACAAAGATATATAGAATGAAAGGAGTGTATGTAAATGAATTTTCGTGGTATTAAGTTTAAGATATTACTTTTTCCTATAATTATCATACTTACAGTGGCGAGTATAGAGGTTTTGAATATGAGAAAAAGCATAAAAATAAGAGAAAATGTAGTAGAAAAAGAGTTGCGAACCCTTATGCTTTCTGAGATAAAAACGACTTTAAAGGAATTAACGGATGTAGAAGCTGGTATACTTTCCCGTCAGACCAAAGGTATGAGTAGAGAAGAGAAAATAAACTATATTAGACAGCAAACAGATCAAATAAAGTTTTTCTCGGATAATTCGGGGTATTTCTTTTCATATGATCTAGATGGAGTTAGAATTAATGTACCAACAGAATCCGGTAGAAAGTCAAATGGACAAAATCTAAGTAATTTACAAGATGATACTGGGAAATACATAGTAAAAGGACTAGCGGATGCAGCGAAAAAGGGCGGAGGATTTTACACATATCATTTTGAAAAACCAGGTGCTGGAGTACAGCCAAAGTTAAGTTATACAAAGATGATAGAGGGATCTAATATTTTTATTGGGACAGGAGTCTATATCGACAATATAGATACAGTACAAAAAGAAATAAATGAAAAAATAAAAGCTCAAGAAGCAAAATATAACTTAAGCAACCTTATAATAATAGTCATTGTATTGGTAATCATAATAATAGCCTCAATAATAATAATATATTCAATAAATAAAGCACTAAAAAGTATAATAGAAAAACTTCGAGGTAA
>CAZDNU010000292.1:0-3455 GCA_964506865.1 uncultured Fusobacteriales bacterium
CTATAAATTTATTAGTAGATGCTGGAGCACGTGTGGATAAGTTTAATCACAAAAGAAATAACCCGCTGCTGAATGCGGCAGTAAAAAAAGACAAAGAAATTATTGAAGCTTTGTTAAAAAAAGGAGCAAAAACAGAAATACGAAATGCTAGAGGTCAGACACCACTGCTTTTGGCAGTGCAAGATCACAAGGTGGAGGCAGCCAAAGTACTTATCAAACATTCATTTATAGATAATAAAGATAAAGATGGGAATACAGCTTTGATCTATGCAGTAAACGAGGATATAGTTTTGGCTTTGTTAGAAGCCGGTGCAGATTTCAAAATGAAAAATAATAAAGGAATTGTTATTGGAAATGAATCGTTGATGCTTTGCATCGAGTTGGGATTTGATAAAGCAGTAAAAAAATATATTGAACTGGATCAACCAATAAATTTTGTCGACCGATATGGAGATACGCCATTACTGTATGCAGTAAAAAAGAACCGAGTAGATATCGCAGAATCCCTATTGAAATCAGGGGCTAAGGTAGATGTGGAAGACGCTGATGGACTAAGGCCGGTGCAGATAGCAGTATCAAAAGCGATGAAAGATATGGTAAATTTATTAATAAAATATGGGGCTAAAATATAAAAAATATTGAAATATCCAAAATTTTGTGTTACTATTTATAGGAATAAAAAAAACTACATATTATAAACTGTCATGGAAGGATGGTGTAAATAAATGGAAGAAATTATTGAAAACAGGGTGACTAAGTTAAAAGAGTATGGTGAAAAACCCATAGGGGTGTTTGGGGCTAGGGCATCAGGAAAAACGATGTTTTTCACTATCCTATATGGTCTTACAGGATTTCAAGATGAGGGCAATCAATTTTCTGTATTATGTAAGGATGAGGAGACAAGGAAGTATTTGAGTAATAACTATTCATATGTCTCTAGAGGTGATTTGCTACCAAGAACAGAGATAACTCTTATGCGAAAAATTGTAATGGATTTTGTATTTAATCAGGGTGATTATTCTTTAAAAAGTTTTGACTTTGCCGGAGAACTATTGAAAGAGAGCTCAATGGAGGAAAAAGTACTGGCAGATGTGTTTTTAAAACGACAAAAGAAAATATACGATTTTTTTGCATCTTGTAGTGGGATATTGATATTTTTAGATCCAAGTGATGACGAAGAAGAAGCGTTTAAAAGACAAGATGAGGTAAATAAGCTTTTAGGGTATCTAAAAGATGAAAATGGAGCTTGGGCAAAATCGATACCCATTGCAGTAGTTATAACTAAATGGGATAAAATAAGTGAGGGTAAAAACCCTAATGTAGAAAAGAAAAAAGCAATTGACTATGTGCAAACACACAAAGTATACAAAAATATATATAATATACTAACAGGGGCATCTGATACGGTAGATGTATTTCCTATATCAGCTTTTGGAGAAGCAAAAGAAGGAGATTTGCCGCCAGATGATTTAAATCAACCTTTTAATATATTTGGACCTTTGGTGTGGATATCTGAGAAACGAGATCTTGATTGGAAAAATAAAATCAAAAAATTATTCAACGAAGAGAAAGTAAGTAAAAAAGATGCAAAAGATATTATAAGGATATATCTTGAGAACGTAAAAAATCCAGTACATGTAAAAGAAGTTGAGAAACTATACAGCAAATATAAAGCAAAAAATAGAAACAAAGTATTAGCATCAATATTATTTGTATTGTTACTTGCTGGTGGAGGAGCAGGCGGATATTATTATTATCGAATGCAAAACTTAGAAAGCATAGAGTTTAATCAAGCGCTAAGTATACAAAATAAAGAAGAGCAATTGGAAACGATTAAAAACTTTATTTTGAAATATGGTGAAGAAAATCAAAATTCAAAAAAACTTTCAGAAAAGAAAAAAGAGATCTACAAAGAGGCTATTGCAACGCAAAAAGATCCTCGTAAAAAGAAATCGCTTATAGAGCAGTTCAAAAGCGAATATACGGATCCAGAATCAGTCGAATTTGCAAGAAATGAACTAGCTCAAGTAGAAGAAGAGATAAAACAAGCGACTATAGCTGAACAGATGAAAAAGTCTGCAGAAGAGTCGTACAGTACCTTAGAAAAACAACTAGAGACAGCAGGAGAGACTAATCTAAGTAAATATAGATATGCAAAGGCATTTGCAGAAAATTATCCGGATTTCAAGTATATTACGACTGTAAAAGAGAATGTAGAAAAATATTTACGGCTTGCCGAAAAAGATATGTTTGATAAAATTTTAGCGTTAGCAAATGATGCAAAGGCATCAAAAGATGAATCTTATGAGAAAATAGCAGAATATTTGTCAATTACAGATTTTACTGAATTTCGAGAAAAAGTACTTGAAATAAAAAATGATATAAAAGAGGAAGAATTATTTGAATTTTTAAAAAAAGCGCGAGAAACCTATAATCAAGCTCCGAGGACACAAGAATTGCTGGCTTTTTCAAATGCAATAAAAACATATGAAAAAGATTCACAATCAAATAAATATAAAACAATAACAAAAAGATATAAAACGCAGATAAATGAATTAGAAAAAGGTCTAACTAAAGAAGTTGAGATGTTTGTAGATATCTCAAAACAAGTAAAAGACTCAGCGAAAGTAGAAATAAAAGTAGAATTTGAAAATCAAGATGATATATTTAGATCTAAAGAAGGAGTAAGTAGTAATGAAGGAATGCGTTACATAGGAGCTGCAGAAAAATATATTTCCCTAAAAACAAAGGTGAAAGTAATAATATATGTCCTTGAAAATGATAATAATGAGACGGTATATGGACCAGCAACTATTGATTTTTCGAAGTTTGGAGAAGTTGTCAGTATTAAGTCAAAAACAGGTGAAATAAAGGCTGAGTTGCGTATCAATAAGGGAGACTTTAAAATAAAATAGGTGATCTTATGGAAATAAAATTAATGGTAGTGACCCACAAAGAAGGTTTTGGATCGATACCATATTTTTCGGAAAACTTAAAAGAATACTATAGATCAATATTAGAAAAGGTTAACTATATTGATTATCCGTCAAATGAAAATGAGATGGTGGAATTGAAGCGAGAGGATTATTATATCTACTTCATCACTTATGTAGGTGGTAATGATGAATTTGGTAGAGTTTATAATAATATAATTGCTACACTTTTTGAATTTCCACTTACAGAACCAGAAAAATCAAGGTTAAAAAAAGTGCTTTTGGAAGTAAAATATGATATAAAAGAAAATATAGATGTTTTTCTGACAAAGAGCTATTTTACAAGTATAAAGAGACGGGCAAAACAAAGTCGAACATTAAAACTAAACAGACAAGAAAAAGAAGAATTAGAAAAAAAGCATAAAGAAAAAGAGATAATAATTCTTGAAGAAAACGAGAAAAAACTGAAAGAGCAGGCACAAGAAGCAGAAGACGAGATAATAGATGAAAAAGAAAAAGAAC
>CAZDNU010000293.1:0-2093 GCA_964506865.1 uncultured Fusobacteriales bacterium
TTTTATTAATAAAATATAAGTATTGATATCAACAATAGGACAGATTTCTTTAAAAAAATAAGGAGTCTGTCCTATTTTTTTATTTTAACAATATATTTAAAGAAAGTTTGAAATAGCTAAAATACATATAGTGGGGGCGAACCTAAGTGTTCGCCCAATAAATTGGACAAATGATTTTGAGTGACAGGCACCAAAAATATTAAACGGTGCCGGTCACTATATAATTTTATCTGTTTTTATCGTTTCAATCTGAGTCTAATTTATTTAATGATAAATTATTCCTTTTGTCTTGATACAAAAGAAAGATTTAAAATTGGAAAGTTTGAAATAGTAAAAAAAATGTGTTAAACTTAATAAAGTCGAAGTTGGATAGATTATACTTTATTGGATAATTTTCAAAATTTAAAAGCTAATTAAACTCACCGCCTTTGGCAGCCTCTCTTTAAGATAAAGAGAGGCTTAAAGCAAGAATATTGGGCAAGATTTAAAGTAAAGATGGGAGCAAAAAAGTTCCCCCGCTTTTGTAAAGAGGGGGTTAGGGGGAGTTAGATGCATACCTTCAACAAATCATCAACATTAGAAAAAAGAAAAATATTAAAAGAAAAAGCAGAGAAAAAAGGGGGATGATAAAATGGCAATTAAAAATGTTATTTGTGACATGGATGGAGTAATTTATAGAGGAAAGGAATTGATACCAGGAGCAAAAGATTTTGTTAAAAACTTAAAAAAGAACGACATAAATTTTTTATTTCTTACAAATAATTCTGAACAAACTTCAATAGATCTAAAAAGAAAGTTGAATTCTATGGGGATAGAAGATATAACAGAAGCAAACTTTATAACATCAGCCATGGCGACGGCAACCTTTTTAAAGAGACAAAAGCCAGGTGGGACGGTATATGCAGTTGGAGGAGGAGGGCTTATAAACGAACTCTATAAAGCAGGATTTTCTATATCGGAAACAGATCCTGATTACGTAGTAGTGGGCAAAACTAAAAACTATAATTTTCAAATGATAGAGAAAGCAGTGCAACTGATAAATAAAGGAGCAAAATTCATAGCAACTAATCCTGACGTGATAGATCCTGTGGAAGGCGGAGGAGTAGAACCTGCTTGTGGTAGTCTATTAGCTCCAATAGAACGTGCTACTATGAAAACGCCATATGTAGTAGGGAAACCAAATGCTCTGATGATGATGATAGCCAAACAGCAACTAAAAGCACATGCTGAAGAGACTATGATGATAGGCGATAGAATGGATACAGATATAGTAGGAGGAATGGAAGCCGGCATGATAACTGCTTTGGTATTATCTGGAGTATCTAAGATGGAAGACCTGAATAGATTTCCATATAAGCCTAATTATATTTATAATAATGTAGGGGAAATTGATTTTTCTAAAGTATAGATTTGAGTTAAAATACTAAAAAAGGAGATGGAATAATGAATTTTGTAGATTTTAAGATATCTATACCGGCAATATTACGAATAAAACCGAATGCTACATATAAAATAGGTAAATATCTAAGAACGTCAGAGCTAAAAAATATAGTTGTATTTTGGGGAGAAGGGATAAAAGATCTATTTGGAAAAGAGATACTGATATCTATGCAGTCATCGGAAATAAATATACTTCAAGAAGAAGTAGTGAAAGAAGAGAGTATAGAAAATATAATGGAAGAAGCATATAAGATATCAAAAAAATGTGATGCAGTACTTGCTATAGGAGGTGGAAAAGCTATAGATTTTGCAAAATATATAGCCTTTTTAAATCACCTACCTATTGTAAGTGTGCCCACAGCAATATCAAATGATGGATTTTGTTCACCCCTATCTTCGTTACAGGTATACGGCAATAAGAAAACTCTAAAAGCCAAAATACCCTACGGTGTGATTATAGATACTAATATCATAAAAGAGTCTCCAATAAAATTTATTTATTCTGGGATAGGTGATATAATATCAAATATTACAGCTGTAAGAGATTGGAAAACAGCAGCAAAAATGGAGAAAAAAGCAATAAATGATTTTGCAGCTCTTATAGCTATGAATGGAGTAGAAAATTTTATTAATTATGCAAATAAGGATATAAA
>CAZDNU010000294.1:0-2532 GCA_964506865.1 uncultured Fusobacteriales bacterium
CATTTTTTCATCATATTTATCCAATTCTATAAAATGTATCTCCAAATCATCTATAAATTGTGTCCCTTTTTCTATATTTTGAATCTTATATACGTTATGATATTTTTCTTCATCTAAGCAGTTAAAATTTAATATGTTTATACATATTGCTTTGTCTAGTTTGTCATAATTTATACCTGCAAATAGTTGACTTGAATATAGTCTTGCCCAATAATAAAGTGCTCGTTTATCAAAATATTCTTGGTCGCTTATCTGCATCTCTATATTATAAAGCTTGCCAGTTACAGCCTGTGCTTTGATGTCCATTATCGACATCTTGTCTGTTTTGAAGTTTTTTACTGTATACGGATTTAGTATCTGTACATCTACTACTTGGTCTTCTTCGGATACTATTGAATTGATCAAATCAATTAATAAATCTTTGTTTTCTTCTACACCAAATAGTTTTTTAAACGCAAAATCTACTCTTGGATCTATTTTACACATTATTTTCACCTCTTTTTTCTTTTAGACAATATATATTTTGGTAGGGGCGAACCTGCGTGTTCGCCCTATTTATTTTGATTTTTAGGCTATTATTTCTTGTTTTGACATGGCTTATTATTGGGTGAACACATAGGTGCGACCTCACGGTGTTAGTATTATATCATACCCTAATTTCTTTTTCAATATAAATAAAGAATAGAGACGCAAACTGTTTTACGTCTCCAAAATATAACTAAAGAACCTATTTTCTTACATTACAGGATTGATATACCCAAAATCCATAATATCTTGATCTTGAGTTTCTCTTACCTCCATACCAAGTTTCTTTTTCGCAGCATTTCTCACTTCCACATGTTTATCGTGTTCAGCTATTTTTTCTAGTACCATTGGCACTTGTAGCTTCTCAACTGCCATTTTTCGGATAACATAAAATTTATCATTTTGCGCTATATCCATTAATAATTCTGGATCATTTATATTGGAAACAATTATTTTTCGAACACCTGAATACTTTTCGTGCTTTATAATCCCACGTAATAAATCTACATTTGTAATTTTTGTAACAATTAGTTCTCGCACTTCTGAATTTTCTTCATGATAAAATAGATCGGCCAAGTAATCTTCTGTAGATATTTTTTCAATTGCCATTTTTCGGATTTCTGAATACTCATCATGTTTCGCCACATGACGCAAAGTATCCCTATCGCTTAATTTTTCTACAGCACTCATTCTTATACCAGAATATTCATCATTTTTTGCTACATATATCAATGCATCTTGTTTTATTAGCTTGCTAACCGCCATTGCTCGGATCTCAGGATATTCTGAAAATTTAGCCAGTTTTTCAAGGCTTGCTTCACTTTGTAACTTTTCAGCTGCTAATTTTCGACAATTTTTACTCTCTGAATCCATCGCTATACTGGCAAGTAATTCTTCATCATCTAAGCGTTTTACAGCAATTTCGGTAATATATTTATTTGGATCATTCTTAGCTATTGAAAATAAAAGTGGTTCTGCTTTTATACGTTCTATTATCTCCATACGAAGAGTTTCATCATAAGAATTTGTCATTATTTTATACAGTGCTTCTTGACTACTTATTTTTTTTATTGCAGTACTTTTAATATATGCATCTTTGATATTCAAAACTATCATAGTCAACAATTCTTCATTTTCTACTTTTCGTATCGCTGCTTCTCGTACTCCTCTGTCTTCTTCCTTTATTACTATATTTGCAATAATGTTTTCATCTTGTATCCTATCTACAGCCATTGCTCGAATCTCTCGTGCTTTATCATTCTTTGCTATTCGAATCAATGTAAATTCATCTGTTATTTTTTCTACAGCTAATTTTCGAACGGTTCTGTCTGTCTCAAACTCAATTATCTTTTCAAGATATTCTTCACTTTCAATTTTTTCAACAATTAATTTTCGAATCGCATTGTTATCTTCCATTTCTATCATTTTAAATAGAAACTTTTCATCATCAATCTTTTCAATTGCAGCTTTTTTTACATTCTTATCTTTGTCTATTTCTGCAGCTTTTTTAAGTAAAATAGTATCATCAATCTTATCTACTATTGCTTTTCGCATTTCAGGAGATTTGTCATTTAATAATATAAACTCAATCTCCTTATAATCAGTTAATCTTGATATTGCCATTTTTCGTATTTCTCTGTCCGGATCATCTTTTGCCATTGCCGCTATAATTTCCTGATCACTTGTCATTTTTAAAGCTTGTTTCCGTATTTCAGGATTATTATTTTTCCATTTTGGTTTAAGCAAATTTTCTAAAATCGCCATATAAAACACTCCCTTTAATTTTTTCCCCTCAGCGTTTAATAATCGAAACCCACCCTTTCATATTTTAAACATCTAATTATATTTTATCTCATTTTTGAAGAAAAATCAATGTTTTTTTAGTTTTTTGTTAGTGTCAAGTTTTTGCAAAAATTGCAAATTTAATTGCAACAAACTTCCCTATGCTATTTTTCCTAAATATTCATCATATATTTCATTAGGAGATTTAAAGTCAAACATTTTTCT
>CAZDNU010000295.1:0-5964 GCA_964506865.1 uncultured Fusobacteriales bacterium
CCAGTCCCATTGCCATACCATTTATAGCCGAAGAGGTCACTCCCAATGTCGGACAAAGCCCTAAAAGTAATACAAATACAGGATTTTCTTTAAATATTCCTTTTGTAAATTCTTTTATATATTTATTCTCCATCTTCAGCCTCCTTTTTATCAATGTCTATAGCTGTAGGACTTGATACTTGATCATATTCTGTATCATCATGAGCTGCTCTTGCCCCTACTTTCCCATCATGCCTTTCTGATTTTTCATGTTCCACCTTTTCATAAGCTTTCAGTATTTTTTTTATTTCACTGTATACAGCTTTTGGTGATACTGTCGCTCCTGCAAAAGCATCAATAGATTTATCAAATTCATAAGCTTTGTCTCTACCTATCCATATATCGCCCCAAGGTATTTTTTTTCCATTATGATTTATTTCTCCGTGTATTTTAGCTCCCAAGCCAGGCGTTTCTTTTGATTCTATTACCTTCAATCCTGTTATGTCGCCCTCTAGATCTATTCCCAATGAGAAAACAATATCTCCACCATAGCCTTTATTCGAGATAGCTTTTACAACATAAGCTCGTAATTCTTCATCTTTGTACGCAGGTATAAATTCATAATTCCCAACTGTTTTCTTTTTGTTTTCTTTAAATATAAAACCTTCGCCTACTACTTCTCGTCTTGCATTTTGCTCTAGTTTACGTGCTATCTCATCGATATATGGCTTTGTGTATTTATAAGTTTCTGCCAAAAGTCCTGCACAAAAAGCTGCCATTGCAGTCAGTACAAATGCATACTTAAGTATTCTTTTCATCTATTTTTACACCTCCAAATACTTTCGGACGTACATAGTGATTGATCAGTGGAGTGGCGCCATTCATGATAAGTATAGAGTAGCAAACTCCTTCAGGATATCCTCCCTTTAGTCGTATGGCTACTACAAGTATACCGCCACCTATTCCAAATATAAGTTTACCCGTATTTGTATAAGGACTTGTGACCATATCTGTTGCCATAAAAAACGCCCCCAACATCAATCCACCTGACAAAATATGAAATAATGGATCTTGTCCGGATATAGCTGTCAATATTGCTACTGTGCCTATATACGATACAGGTATATGCCATGTAATCTGCTTTCTTATCAATAGATATATTCCTCCAATTAGTATTGCCAATGCCGAAGTCTCTCCTAGAGAGCCTGCCATTTTTCCCAAAAACATATCCATATACATTTGGCTTTCACTACCAAATTTTCCTACTATGTTTGCCATATTGTTACTTTCCTTTAATATCCCTAATACTGTCGCTCCTGCTTTGCCATCTATATCTATCCAGCAATCTGTTCCAACCATCAATGCGCCCCATGATGATAGTACAAATGCTCGGCCTACCAGTGCAGGGTTAAATATATTATGTCCCAAGCCTCCAAATACCATTTTTCCCAGTACAATAGCTACTCCTATACCAGCAACTGTAGCCCACCACGGTAAAGTCGGCGGTAGAGTAAAGGCAAATAATATCCCTGTAACCATAGCGCTTCCGTCCATTATACGTATTTTTTGCTTCATCAGCTTTTGTGACAAAGCTTCAAAAAACAAAGCTCCAACAATTGATATCAATATGGTTATCAATGCCTTTTGTCCAAAATAATATATAGATACACCTATTATAGGTAACATTGCCAGTACTACGTCAAGCATCACCCTATCAACTGTTTCTTTTGTCCTTGTATGAGGTGATGGACTTAATAATAAATTTTTTGCCATAAAATTATCCTCCTATTTATTTTCTTTTCATTGCTCTTAATTTTGACTTTCCTATCTTGATCGCCTCTGTCAAAGGTCTATTTGATGGACATATATACGCACACGAACCGCATTCTATACAATCAAGTAAATTAAATTCTTCCATATCTTCCCATTTGTTAAATCGTCCTAACTTCGCAAACATAAGCGGAACTAATCCCATAGGACAGGCACTTATGCATTTTCCGCAACTTATACAGTTTCTAGGTTCATAGTGACTGATCTCTTTATTTGTAAACGCTAATATCCCAGAAGTCCCTTTTATAGTTGGGACTTCCTCAGTAAATTGAGCTATTCCCATCATAGGTCCACCGGCTATTATCTTTTTAGTCTCTTCTCTATTAATGTGGGCATATTCTAAAACATCTTTAAATCTTGTCCCTATTCTCACCAGGTAATTTCCAGGATTTTCTATACCAGCTCCGGATACCGTCACTACTCTCTCTATCAAAGGTTTGCCTTCTACTACTGCGTCATATATTGCCTTTGCAGTGCCTGTATTTTGTACAACTACTCCTACCTTTGAAGGAAGGCTTTTTCTCGGAACATCCCTATTTAATATAGCTTTTATAAGTTGTTTTTCTCCTCCTTGAGGATATTTTGTCTTTAACAAACTTATACTTATGTTTTTTTCATCTTTTACTGCTTCCGATAATTTATTATATGCTTCTTTTTTATTATTCTCTATGCCTATTATAGCTTTTTCTATCCCCAAAACTTTCAATATAATATTTATCCCCTCAACTATTTTTTTCGGGCTCTCTATCATAAGTCGATTATCTGAATTTAGATATGGCTCACATTCTGCACCATTTAGTATCAAGGTATCTATTTTTACATCATTTGGTGGATTTAGTTTGACCCAAGTAGGAAAAGCTGCTCCCCCTTGTCCTACCACTCCTTTTTTCTTTATTATATCAATTAATTTATCTTTTGACATATTTTTGTAATTTGGATATTTTTTTACTTCTATCCAATCTTCTTTTTCATTATTTTCTATTACTATTGTTTTTATCTTTCCATTTACTGCATAAGGGTGTATTTCTATTTTTACCACTTTTCCAGATACCGGCGAATGCACGGGCACACTTAAAAAGGCTTCACTTTCCCCTATGATCTGTCCTTTTTTTACTTCATCGCCTACTTGGACTAGTGACGCTAGTGGACTACCTATATGTTGTAGCAAAGATATATAAAGTAATTTTGCCACAGGCATAATTTCTATTTTCTCATTTTCAGTTTTTCTTTTGTTGTCAGGTGGATGCACTCCTCCTTTAAAGCTAAAAAGTTTCAAATCTCTTCCTCCTTTTTTAAGGGATTCTCCCCTATGGTTTCAAAAAATAAAAATATAACTAAATTTTATTTTAGTTATATTTCCCTATAGTTTTATCCACATTGTTTTCTGCTTGTGAAATAATATCCAAACTAGCACATGCAACTCTATCAAGCATATTTTCTACTTTTTCCATTTCTATTTTGGGAAATCTACCCAAAACATAGTTTAAAGTATCAGCTTTTTCTATTGGTTTTCCTATTCCGCATTTTATTCGTAAAAATCTATCTCCTATATGTGAAATAATTGACTTGATACCGTTATGACCTCCTGCACTTCCTTTTTTTCGTATTCGCATTTTGCCAACAGGAAGATCCATGTCATCATATATCACAAGTACATCTTTTTCGGGATCAAGTTTATAAAAATTTACTGCTTCTATTAGAGAATTGCCACTAAGATTCATAAATGTAGATGGCATCAAGAGCATTAATTTCTCATCTTTATATCTTGTAATTGCTACTTGACCTTGAAATTTTTCTCGAAAATCATTTACATTTAGCTCTGAAGCTATTTTTTTTACTACTTCAAAACCTATATTATGTCTTGTTTTGTCATATTTATCTCCAATATTTCCAAGACCTACTATTATTTTCATATTTTTTTGTTTATAAAAAGTGTATATTTGATATACTTTTTATAACTTTCTCCACCACCTTTTCTCTTATGATTCTTTATCTCTTTTTACACTGTTATTTTATTTTACACTTTTGCTTTTTTAATTTTCCTATGATATTCTTATTATCTTTGTCTTTTAGATCAAATCTATTACCTCTAAGATCTAGATATTTTAGATGATTTAGGCTATTTAGAACTTGTATATCAGATATATTATTTGCTGATATGTCCAATTCCTCTAGATTCTCAAAGTTATCTAATATAGAAATATCTTCTATTTCATTTCCAGATATATCTAAACTTTTTAAATTTTTTAGGTCTTTTAATTTTGTAATATTTGTCAACATATTTTTAGATATTTTTAATGTTTCTAAATTATGTAAGTCTTTTATACAATCTATATTAGATATACTATTTTCAGATATATCCAGATATTTCAGATGATTCATCTCGCTCAAAGGAGTAAAGTCTCGTATATTTGGACTGTAGTGCATCTCCAATTTCTCTAGTTTTTTCAGTTTGCTTAGGCTTCTTATCTCAGAAACAGTATCTGACCAGGATATATTTAATGAATATAGATTATTTAAATTTGACAAATAAGATATATTATTCATTTTAGATGAATAAAGATTTAAATGCTTTAGATTTTTAAAGTTTTCTATACCTTTTATACTTATTAGCCGCCAATTCGAAAAATCCATTTCCTCTATATTATATGTATCACTAAACATAATTTCCCCAGTTTTTTTATGAAGTAAATTTCGTACAAAAACTTCTAAATTTATATCCTCAAATACCAATTTAAAGTCTTCATCTCCTGGGATATTAGCTTTTTCATATTTTTTATTAGATCTATTTACAATTTTTTTTAAAAACATCAAAATAATACACCTCAAATTAACTCTAAGTTAAATTTGTTTAGACATATTATACAATATTTACCTTTTATTATCAAGTAAGTTATTATTTTAACTTAATTCAAGGGTGGGAGCAGACCATTCCGGCCTTATTCTCTTATTTGCCCTTCTCCTTCTACTATATATTTATATGTTGTCAATTCTTCCAAAGCAAAGGGTCCTCTTGCGTGTAGTTTGTTTGTACTTATCCCTATTTCAGCTCCAAATCCAAACATTGCTCCATCAGTAAACCTAGTTGATGCGTTTACATATACAGTAGACGCATCTATACTGTTTAAAAATTTGTTTGAATTTGTATAATCGCTTGTAACGATACATTCCGAGTGCTTTGAGCCATATTTATTGATATGTGCAATCGCCTCTTCTAAGCTATCAACTATCTTTATGGATAGTATCAGGTCAAGATATTCTGTACTCCAATCCTCCTCGGTAGCTGCAATAAGATCAGAAACAATTTTTCTGCTTTTTTCACAAGCACGTAACTCTACGTTATATGATCTCATCTCATCTACTATTACAGGCAAAAATTTATCTGCAATTTTACTATGCACAAGCATAGTTTCCATGGCATTACATACTCCCGGTCGCTGTACTTTGGCGTTTAATGCTATCTTTACTGCCATATCTATTTTTGCAAATTCATCTACATATGTATGACAAAGACCTTTATCATGAAATATCACTGGTACTGTAGCATTTTTTGTTACTGCTTTGATCAGCCCTTCTCCACCACGAGGTATTATTACATCTATATATTCATTCATCTGTGTCATTATTTTCACTGCTTCTCTATCAGTTGTCTGTACTAGATTTACTGCATCTTCAGGCAAGTCTGCTTCTTTTAGTGCTTCTTTCAAAAATTTTGCAATTATTTTGTTTGAATTTATAGCCTCTTTTCCTCCTCTTAGTATGATACTGTTTCCTGACTTAAGTGCTAGAGCTACAGCATCTGCAGTGACATTTGGTCTCGATTCATAAATCATACCAACGACTCCTATAGGGACTCTTACTTTTCGTATTTTTATATCCTCTTCTGTAGTCCAGCCTTTTATTATCTCTCCTACAGGATCAGTAAGCATGGCTATCTTCTCTACTCCAGCTGCCATACTTTCTATTCTATTATCATCTAACAACAATCTATCCAAGAGTGCTTTTGACAATCCTCGCTCTTTCCCAGCAGATATATCCTTTTTATTTTCTTCTTTTATTATTGCAGCATTTTTTCTTAAGTGCTTCGCCATCAATGTTAGAGCCCTATTTTTATCTTTGCTTGAAGTCACTGCTAAGCTAAGTGCTGCAGCTTTA
>CAZDNU010000296.1:0-4720 GCA_964506865.1 uncultured Fusobacteriales bacterium
AATGATGAAGAGGTACTTTTTAACGAAAGTAGCGAGAGTAGACCATTGCATACAATAAACGAGTCAACTAAATATACATCAAATTTGGAGTACAAAAAGACCAAATTAGACTTGGGATATAGCAAAAACTATAAATATGAAAAATCAGAATCACCAATAGAAGGGGGAGCAGACATAGAAAAAGAAGAAGATTATAAGCAAAAGGCAGCCAAGATAACAAATAATGATATAGATATAAAGTATGTAGGGAAACTAGGAGCATCTTATGAGTATGCTTTAGATAAATTCTCAGAAAAAGATGAAAGAGAAAAAAATGCCTACAATGTAAGTTGGGCGCGGGATTGGTATGATACAAAAGGAAATCCTGATAGCACAGTAGACTTGAAGTTTAATAATAAAATTGGGTATAAATATCAAGCATACTCATATGATATAGGTGATAGAATCGCATATGAAGAGGAAGAAGATAATACATTAAAATCCGAAGAGGAATATTGGGAAGATAGATTAAATGGAAGCAGTTATCGTATGACGAAAGGTTATGATGACACCGCTACTTTTGAATTAGGAAATACTAAAACTATTTATAATTTTAAATTAGATAGAGGTTATAATGGATATTATTATGATTGGCAAGATGAGGAATTGCTAGAAGCAGAATCAATATCAAATTCAGTAACATTTAATATAGATAACAATCAATTTTTAAATCTTAAAATAAGCAACAAAGAAAATTATGATGACAGAAAACCTGATGAAGAAAAATTTAAAAATGCAGATACAGATAGTTTTTCGACAACTATATCAGATAAAAAATATGGAACATTTACCTATAGCAGGACAGATAATATAAGACAAAGACGAGCTATAACAGACTCATCTATATACTTTAAGAGTAGTCAAGATACAAGCTTGACAAATACATATAAATATTCTTATGGTAGTTGGAATACTTCTTATTCGGATGCAGACATCTATAATCAAGACTTTGATTACTTAGGAAATGAAAAAACAGAGTATAAAGAAAAAAAGAATACAAAAACGTATACAATAGGACTGAATCACGGAGATGTAATAAACAGAAATGGAAATATTAGTTTTACTAGATATAAAGATTATGAAGAAGAAAAAAATAATAAAAATACAATTAAGTTTAATTTTACATTTACTGACAAGAGAGATGAAGTAGCAGATGAGATAGAAAAGATAAAGAAACGATATGTAGATGAGGAAAATAAGGACAAGTTTATGCTATCAGATGCGGAAAAAGCAAAGATACTAGAATTGATAAATGAATCTGAAAAAAAAGATTTAGGATTTAACTTGAAAGGGATGCTAGAAGAAGCTTCTGATGATGCGAAAAAAAGTCTGAGTAAACGAAAAGTATATAAATTTGAGCTAGAGCTAGTTAATAGCCCGGCTTATCAAGACAAAAGTGATTATTGGGCTAGTTTAACCAAGATAGTAGTAGGGCCTAGTGTAGAATACCATAATATGTTTTTTTCATATAAATATACGCAAAATAGAAACGAAGCAGGTGGCTATGTAAAAGATAGACTGCATTATACTAAAGGAGCTTATAGTTTTGGAAAAAATGATCAATGGAATTTATCATATTCGATGAAGTACAATGATGCTAGAAAAAATCGAGAAGAAGCTTATAGTGATATAGAAAACAAAAAGTTGAAATCATATGAAATTGAAATTGAAAAAAACTTTCATTGTACGGTCTTGGGACTTAGCTATGGTCAGGAACTAACAGAAGAAGGGTCAACACATTTTTATGAAAGTTTGTGGACGTTTAGATTTGGGCTATTAACTTTCCCAGAGAAAAAATTAGGCTTGCAAAGAGTAAGAAGCGATGGAGAGTATGTAATAGAGCAATATCTTGGGATGTAATAACAATATTAACGAAATATAAAGGAGTGTTTGAGATGATAGAGGTAAAATTACCTGATGGAAGTACAAGGAATTATGAACAGGCTATATCAGTATATGATGTAGCAGCAGATATAGGGAAAAAGCTGGCAAAAGATGCTGTAGCAGGAAAAGTAAATGGAAAATTAGTAGATACTTCATATATTTTAGCTGGTAATTCTGATTTGGAAATAATTACTAGAAAGTCAGAAGAAGGGGAAGACATAATAAGACATAGTTCGGCTCATGTGATGGCTCAAGCTGTGGTGAAATTATTTCCGAATACAAAAGTAACAATAGGACCCGCAATAGAGAATGGGTTTTATTATGATTTTGATTCGGAACATAAATTTAATGAAGATGACTTGGAAAAGATAGAAAAAGAGATGGAAAATATTATAAAAGCTGACCATAAATTTGAAAGAAAAGATGTGAGTAGCGCAGAAGCAATTAAGTTTTTTGAGGAAAAAGGAGAAAAATATAAAGTCGAATTGATAAAAGACTTAGGTGCGGATAGCGTAAGCCTATATACTCAAGGAGACTTTGTAGATCTGTGTAGAGGACCGCATGTACCTTCTACATCATACCTAAAAGCGTTTAAATTAAAAAGTGTAGCAGGAGCTTATTGGCGTGGAGATTCTAAAAACAAAATGCTACAAAGAATATATGGATTGGCATTTGAAAATCCAAAAGAATTGAAAAAACATCTGAAATTCTTAGAAGAAGCAGAAAAAAGAGATCATCGAAGATTAGGAAAAGATTTAGAATTATTTATGATGAGTGATTTTGGACCAGGATTTCCGTTTTTCTTACCAAAAGGCATGCAGATACGAAATATTTTGGAAAATTTATGGCGACAAGAACATCAAAAAGCTAATTATCAAGAGATAAAAACACCAATAATATTAAATAGAAGCCTTTGGGAAACTTCCGGTCACTGGATGAATTACAAAGAAAATATGTATACAACAAAAATAGATGAAGAGGATTTTTCTGTAAAACCAATGAACTGTCCTGGTGGAATATTAGTTTATAAAGCAAAAAAACATTCATATAGAGAACTACCTCTGAGAACGGGAGAATTGGGACTGGTACATAGACATGAATTAAGTGGAGCATTGCATGGATTGATGAGAGTAAGAAACTTCACGCAAGATGATGCTCATATATTTATGACAGAAGCTCAAATAGAAGATGAGATAGTAGGAGTAATAGACTTAATTGATAAATTTTATAATAAATTATTTAAATTTGAATATGAAGTAGAGTTATCTACAAAGCCTGAAAAAGCAATTGGCAGCGATGAAATATGGGACACAGCTACAAAAGCTTTGGAAGGAGCATTGAAGAGAAAAGAGATTGACTATAAAGTGAATGAAGGTGATGGAGCATTTTATGGTCCGAAGATAGACTTTAAAATCAAAGACTGTCTAGGAAGAACTTGGCAATGTGGAACAATACAACTGGACTTCAACTTACCTGAAAGATTTGATTTGAACTATATAGGTGCTGATGGAGAAGAACATAGGCCTGTAATGATACACAGAGTCATATATGGAAGTATAGAAAGATTTATAGGGATACTAATAGAGCATTACGCAGGAGCTTTTCCGGTATGGCTCGCACCAACACAAGTGGCGATACTGACTATTTCAGACGAACAAAATGAGTATGCTAAAGAGATAGAAACTGAGCTTAAGAATAATGGGGTAAGAGTAGAATTAGATACTCGAGCAGAAAAGATAGGCTTTAAGATAAGGGAAGCAAATAAATCAAAAAAGATACCTATTCAGATTATATTGGGTAAAAATGAGATGGAAAATAGAGAAGTTAATCTAAGAAGGCTTGGAAGCAAAGAAAGCACAACATTAGCATTAGATGAATTTATAAAAACAGTAGTGGATGAATCAAAAATAAAGTTTGATTAAGATAATGAAAAATAAGTAGAGGAGGGATTTTCATGCAAAGTGCAAAAACATTTTTCCTACTTAGTCTATTAACTCTGTTGCTTGTAGGGATAGGAAATATGCTTGGAGGATATCAAGGAGCAATTATAGGCTTGGTATTGTCTTTTGGAGTAAACTTTGTAAGTTACTGGTATAGTGATAAAATTGTGCTCGCTATGTATAGAGCGGTGGAGATAACGGAAAATGAAAAACCTAAGCTATATAATATAGTAAAAGACATATCTGAAAAAGCAAACCTGCCTATGCCGAGAGTATACATTGTAAATGAAGCTCAGCCCAATGCGTTTGCTACAGGTAGAAACCCAAAACACGCAGCAGTAGCAGTAACCACAGGGATCATGCAGATACTGACTTATGAGGAACTATCTGGTGTGATAGGGCATGAGATGGCACATATAAAAAACAGAGATACACTAATAAGCGTAGTCGCGTCAAGTATAGCAAGTGCAATAACATATTTAGCTTATATGAGTAGATACTTGGTGTTTTTCATAGGCGGAGATGAAGATGGACCAAATATATTTCAGGTTCTGCTTTTGTCTATACTAGGGCCTATAGCGGCGTTATTGATACGAAGCGCTTTATCAAGAAGTAGAGAATTTAAAGCAGATAACTTAGGCGCAAAATTGTGTGGTAATCCGGATTATCTAAAAAATGCTTTATTAAAATTGGAAATGGGAGCTAGACAAGTACCGCTACAAAGAGGAAATGAAGCAAGTGCAAATATGTTTATTGTAAACCCGCTAAGTGCAATAAAAAATGGTGGATTACAAAACTTATTTAGTACTCATCCATTGACTCAAAAAAGAGTAGAGGAATTAGAAAAATTGAAAAAT
>CAZDNU010000297.1:0-7408 GCA_964506865.1 uncultured Fusobacteriales bacterium
AAACAGGATTGATTGCAGGTGGAAAAAAAGAGGAAAATTTTACTGGTACATTTAGTGAAAATAAAATATTTATAGATATGATAGAAGAACATATACATAATGATATTTACATTAGTAAAATTGAAAATAAATTGAAAATAGACTGGTTTGAAAAGTGTAAATTGGAAACAAAACGTGAGCTAAATTGTAAAAATAAAATAGAAGGGAAGTGAAGCAATGCTTTATAGAAATTTAGGTAAAAGTGACATAAAAGTATCAGTTTTGGGATATGGAGCGGGGCATATAGGTGATGATAAACTAAGTGAAAAAGAGATAGATATATTGCTAAATAATATAGCTGACCAGGGAGTAAACTTTTTTGATACAGCAAGAGGCTATGGAATGTCTGAGGAAAGAATGGGAAAATACTTAGCTAATAGACGAGATGAATTGATATATTCCACAAAAGTAGGATATGGTATAGAAAATCAAACGGATTGGACTTATGGTTGTGTAAAAGAGGGCATCAATAATGCACTAAGAAATCTAAAGACAGATTATATTGATATAGTTCATCTTCATTCGTGTGACTTGGAAATCTTAAAAAATGGTGAAGTTATCGAAGCTTTATTGGATGCAAAAACAGAAGGTAAGCTTAGATTGGCAGCGTATTCCGGTGAAAATCAAGATTTGGATTATGCTATTAACTTGGGATTATTTGATGTGATACAAACATCAATAAATATATTTGATCAAAATGGAATTGATAAATATATAAAAAATGCAAAACAGCGTAGTATGGGAATTATCGCAAAACGACCACTTGCAAATGTACCTTGGATATATGACGAACAACCTTTTGGAAATTACTGTGAAGAATATTGGATAAGGATGAAAGAGATGGCTTTAAAGTATGCAAAAGATGATTATGCAGAGATAGCATTACGATTTAGTGCTTTTACAGAAGGGGTAAGTACTTGTATTGCTGGTACGACCAACTTGGATCATTTGAAAGAAAATATAAGAATACTAGGAAAAGGAGCATTGGATGAGTCGGAATATAACTATATTAGAAAACAATTTGAAAATAAAGAAAAAAATTGGATTGGGCAAGTGTAATTATAAAAAAATATTATAGATAATTTGATATAGGTTATAAATCACATAACAGTTCCAAAACTGTAACAATGAACTGAAAACGAACGGAACGAAAAAAGATAGAATGAAAAAAGCATTGAAAATTCAATAGATAATTTTGTATAAAATTATGAAACAAAATTGCTATAGGAAGATTAGATAGAATAAAAAGGAGCTGTTTGATTTGGAAAATTATATCGTGGAATTTGTAGATGAATCAAAAAATGTCGTAGTATATCACGAGTGGTACGGCTATAAAAAAATAATTATGAGCTGGATTAATCGTATGTTGAGTTTTTATGAGACAAAAACGCAAAAAATATTATTTCCACGTATAAAAAAACAGTAATTTTGCTACATCTTATAGTAAGGTTCTTAGTATATTTGAACATAAGTGAGTTTTAGTAAGGGAGATCTAAAAAGGTCTTCCTTGTTTTAATTTAGAATTTTTTGAATCTAAGTTCACTTTATTAAAAACTTGAACTTTATTTTATATAGAAAGCATGATATAATGGTGCAGGTGGCAAAAGTAGGTCACATATATAGTGTAGAAGGAGGCAAATATGTCTGAATTAAATAAAACTCCAACAGCTAATCGATTGCATATAGCAATATTTGGAAAAAGAAATGCAGGTAAATCAAGCTTGATAAATGCAATTACTAATCAAAATTTGTCAATTGTATCAGAACAAGCAGGCACAACCACAGATCCGGTATATAAAGCAATGGAAATTTTGCCAATAGGGCCTGTAGTACTTATTGATACTGCGGGTATAGATGATGAAGGTACATTAGGAGATTTAAGAATAAAAAAAAGTAAAGAAATAATCAACAAAGCAGATATAGCCCTCATTGTATTTGATATAAATGAGGGAATTGGTAGTTTCGAACAAAACTTGATCGAAAAATTAAGCGAAAAGTCAACAAAATTTATATTAGTAGGCAACAAAATAGATATTGAAAACAAAGCAATTGAAAAACAAAGAATAAATGAATATCCATATATAGAGATAAGCGCAAAAAATAAATTAGGAATCAACAAGCTGAAGGAATTAATAATAAAAGAGAGTCCTACAAGTTTTGAGCAACCATCTATTTTGGGAGATCTAATGAATCCAGGAGATAGTATAGTATTAGTTACGCCAATAGATACCGGTATGCCAAAAGGTAGATTAATATTGCCACAAGTACAGACAATTCGAGATATATTAGATCATGATGGATTGATTCATATCTCAAAAGAAAGAGAATTGAGATATTTACTAGATTCTTTAAAGAGTCAACCTAAGCTAGTCATAACTGATTCGCAAGCGTTTGGGAAAGTATCAGCGGATACCCCTGAAAATGTATTATTAACTTCTTTTTCTATTCTTTTTGCAAGGTATAAGGGTGATTTGCTTAAGTTAGTTAGAGGAGCCAAAACTTTGAAAAACTTAAAAAAAGGAGATAAAGTATTGATTTCAGAGGCATGTACTCATCACCAACAGCCAGATGACATTGGCAGGGTAAAAATACCAAGATGGATAAGGCAACATATAGAAAAAGATATCGAATTTGAGTTTTGTTCTGGGCGAGATTACCCAGATAACTTAGATGAGTATAGATTGGTAATACATTGTGCTGGTTGCGTCTTAAATAGAAAAGAGATGATAAATCGTATAGAAGCAAGTGAAAAAAATGGAATTCCTATCATTAACTATGGAGTAACAATAGCATGTATACACGGGATATTAGATCGAGCATTAAAACCATTTCCAGAAGTATATTATGAATGGATAGAAAGGGAATAATTAATTTGAAAAATAAAGAAAATATATTTGAAACAATAGTTGAATGCTGAGTATATATTAATTAAAAGAAGGTGGAATTAATATAAAAATAATTCCACCTTCTAAAATATTGCTCCCCTGCCAAGGAAATATATTTTACCAATATATTGTATTATTGTCAATATATCAAAAAGGTCTTGAAATTTTTATCCAGAAATTGTATAATTTAAAAAAAAATTGGGAGGAATCTATATTTTATGAAGCTAATAGAGAAGAAGTTAGAAAAAATATTATATGAAACAGCTAAGATATTATACGGAGAGCAAAGCGAAATAAAGGATCCGTCAGTTCAGAATACAAATAATGAAAAATTTGGAGATTTTCAAACAAACTTTGCAATGGTAAATTCAAAAGTTTTTAAAAAAAATCCAAGAGAGATAGCAAGTGAAATAGTCGAAAATATAGTAGAAAATGATATGATTGATAAGCTAGAAATAGCAGGACCGGGGTTTATAAATATATTTCTAAAAAATCAATCCTTGGAAAAATTGGCCAAAGATTTAAATTCTGACAAAAAGTATGAATTTGACTTTATTAACACAGATGGAGAGGTTATAATTGATTATTCTTCACCAAATATAGCAAAAAGAATGCATATAGGACATTTACGAAGTACTATAATAGGAGATTCTATAAAAAGAGCTATGCGTTTTGCGGGATATAACGTGATTGCAGATAATCATATAGGCGACTGGGGCACTCAATTTGGTAAGCTGATAATAGGTTATAGAAACTGGCTGGATGAAAAAAAATATAAAGAAAACCCTATAGAAGAGTTGGAAAGAATATATGTTAAATTTGCAGAGGAAGCAGAAAAAAATCCGAAACTTGACGAAGAGGCAAGATATGAGCTGAAAAAATTACATGATGAAGATACTGAAAATAAAGCACTATGGGAAGAATTTATAAAAGTGTCTTTGCAAGAATATAATAAAGTATATGACAGATTGGGAATTGATTTTGATACATATTATGGTGAATCATTTTATCATGAGATGATGCCGGATATTCTTAAGTTGCTCAAAGATAAAGAAATCGCAAAAGAAAGTGAAGGGGCACAGGTAGTATTTTTTGATGAAAGTGAAAATTTATATCCGTGTATAGTACAGAAAAAAGATGGGGCATTCTTGTATGCAACATCAGATCTTGCATGTGTCAAATACAGAAGAGAAAATTATAATCTAAATAAGATAGTATACGTAACAGACGAGAGGCAGCAAGATCATTTTAAGCAGTTTTTTAGGATATCTGATATGCTTGGCTGGGAAGTAGAAAAAGCTCATGTTTGGTTTGGGATTATGAGATTTGAAGATGGTATATTTTCTACTAGAAAAGGAAATATAATTCGATTGGAAGAGCTTTTGAATGAGGCTAAAAAACGTGCTCGACAAATTGTGGAAGAAAAAAACCCGACATTGTCAGAGGAGGAAAAAGATAATATAGCAGAAGTAGTGGGAGTAGGAGCAGTCAAGTATGCTGATCTTAGTCAAAATAGAGTAAGTCCTGTAATATTTGCTTGGGATAAGATATTGAGTTTTGAAGGAAATACGGCACCATATCTTCAATATACATATGCGAGAATACAATCAATACTTAGAAAAGCAAGTGAAAACAAGACTCCGTTGGATTTTGAGCGTGATATAAAATTACATGATAAAATTGAAAGAAACTTAATTGTGCAAGTATCACAATTTCCAAGTGCGGTGCTTAGATCAATTGAAAGCTATAAGCCAAATATAATAGCAGATTATATTTATGATTTGGCTAAAAAATTCAATACATTTTATAATTTATTACCTATCCTAAAAGAGAAAGAAGAGATTTTGCATTCGAGACTTCAAATAGCGTATTTGGTAGGTAAAACTTTGCAAGAAGGCTTGGATCTTCTAGGTATAAAAACAGTAGAACGAATGTAAAGTATAATTTTAATATTTAATTAGGGGTGGTTTTTACCACCCTTTTGTTATAGTATAAAAATTGTGCATCACAGTAGCATAATGGAAAATATATATTGTACAAAAATATTGTAATTATTACAAAATTATGTTAAAATTAATATCAAAGTTGTTCTAATATCACAAAATGAACTCTATTTTAAAAAAATTATCCCATTTAAGATTTTTTGTATGTAGTTTTTAGTTTTAGACTGCAGGAAATCGCCTAACGGCTATCATTATTGGATTAGGATAGTATAAGTATATGAATATTTTTAATTTTAAGGTAATTTTAAGATTTGATTAAGTTAGTTTTAAGGTAAATACGTTATATTATTATATGTAGATCAAAGAATGTATCGAGAGGGGGAATAAAATGGCAATAGCAAAATTTGAAGTCGGAAGATTGTCTTCAAATACATATATATACTATATTGAAAATACTGCTTTTTTGTTTGATATAGGTGGTGAAGATATAGAAGCTGTTATAGAATTTTTAGAGAAAAATAATTTGAATTTGGAGAAAATAATACTGACTCATGGTCATATTGATCACATAGAAGGTTTAAATGCTTTGACTGAAAAATATCCGAACACTCGGATATATATTGGGGAAGAGGATTATGAGTTTTTGTATGATGCAGTATTAAATTTATCAGCTTATTTTGATGATGGTGAATTTCAATACAAAGGAAAGCCGGAGATTACAAAAATAAAACAGGGAGATATGATAGGAGATTTTCAAGTGATTGATACTCCTGGACATACGAGAGGCAGTAAATGTTTTTATAATAAAGAAGAAAATTTCATGATAACTGGCGATACCTTATTTCAACAATCTATAGGGAGAAGCGATCTTCCAACTGGTGATTATAATGAAATAAAAGCTAGCGTAAATAAGATACTAGCTTATAACAAAGATATAAAAGTAATGCCTGGCCATGGTCTAGAGACAAGCCTAGAAAAAGAAAAGAACGTGCTTAAGTTTTACTAACGTAAGAAAACCTTAAAATTAAAATATATAATCTAGATACTAGAAGGAGGTGTAAGTTGTTGGAAGGTAAAATGAAAAAGGGGAAATCAAATAAAATAAATAAGGAGTGATTTTAATGGATGTAAATAGAGCGGCTTTAATAATGAAGATGATGTCAAATACAATTAGGTTGAAAATATTACAAATTTTGTCGAAAAAAGTGGATGGAGTATGTGTAAATAATATGGAGCAAGCACTTGAAATATCACAATCGACTGTTAGTCAACATTTGGCGCATTTAAGAAATAGCGGAATATTGACATGTGAAAAAAAAGGAAAAAATGTATGTTATAAACTAATTGATGAAAATGTAAAGAATATACTTAAAAGTGTCGATATAGATTGTAAAGAATTAGAGGAAAAAGGAGTTTGTTAAAATGTCTGTAGATTATGATTTGATAATAGTAGGAGCAGGCCCAGCTGGATTAGCAGCAGCTATATATGCAGGAAGGGCAAATTTAAAAATATTGATAATAGAAAAAAAAGGTGAAGGAAGCCTAATAAGTGCGCACAAAATAGATAATTATCCAGGATTTGTAAATGGAATAGCCGGAAAAGACTTACAAGAAAAAATGAAAGAACATGCACTAAGATTTGATACAAAATTTGAAGAAGGTACGCTTTTGGAGTTAGAAGAGGGTAGCGAGGTACAAACTGTAAAAACTGACAAAAAAACTTATACATCTTACTCAGTAATAGTAGCTACTGGCTTCAATAAAAAAATAGGCAAAAAATTAACAGGTGAGGAAGAATTTTCTGGAAAAGGTGTTTCGTATTGTGCTGCTTGCGATGGAGCTTTTTTTCAAGGGATGAATGTCGCAGTATTTGGTAATGGAGAAGAAGCTTGTGAAGAAGCTTTGATATTAACTCAAAATGCTGAAAAAGTGTATTTCTTTGTAAATGGCAAACGATTGGAAGCTGAAAAATCTGTAATAAGTATGGTCCAGACTAATCAAAAAATAGAGATAGTATACAACACATTACTAGAAGAACTAAAAGGAAAGCAATTTTTGGATGAAGTACTTGTAAAAAATATAGAAAGCGATGAGTTAAAAAGCTATAAAGTGGAAGGAGCCTTTTTGTATTTAGGGACCAAATCAAGCTTTGATCTGTTTTCTACTTTTGCGAAATTAGATGAATCAGGCGCTATAATTACCGATGAAAAAATGCAGACTTTAGCTGATGGTATATTTGCCGCAGGAGATGTAAGGTATAAAAAAGTACGTCAGATAACAACTGCAGTAGCTGACGGTACAGTAGCCGGCTTGGAAGCTATAAAATATGTAATGAAGCAAAAAAATAATAATAATTAAATAATAGGAAAAAAGCAAAAGCATTGTATATATACAATGCTTTTGCTTTTTTTAAGAGATTTTTTTGTAAGCAAAAATAAAAATATCAACTTTTTCTACTTCACTTTGTATATTTGATGTATACATGGTCAAAATTTACTCAAATACCTCAAACTTCGATAGTGTAAAATAATTGTAGGAAAA
>CAZDNU010000298.1:0-1526 GCA_964506865.1 uncultured Fusobacteriales bacterium
AGGCAGTAAATATAGATGGAGTATTAAATGAATTTTCGAGTGTAGATGGCATAAAAGAATCTATCACAGATGTCATCTTGAATATCAAAGAAGTAGTGGTAAAAACAGATCTTCCAGGAGAGAAACGAATGAAGTTATCTGCTAAAGGACCAAAAGTTATAACTGCTGCTGATATTATGCCAGATCCGGAGATAGAGATAATAAATCCGGAAAAGGTAATTGCTACAATCACAACAGATCGAGATGTAGATATGGAATTTTTAGTAGATACAGGTGAAAGTTTTGTTGTGGCAGAAGAATTGAATAAAGACAATTGGGAATTAGGATTTATAGCTGTAGATGCTATATATACCCCTATCAAACGAGTAAGCTATGCTGTAGAAGATACTATGGTGGGGCGAATTACTAACTTTGATAGATTGACACTAAATGTAGAGACAGATGGAAGTATCAATGTACGAGATGCAATATCTTATGCAGCAGAACTTCTTACAAATCATCTAAGTCCATTACTAGATATAGGAAATAAAATGGAAAATCTTAGAGAAAGTCTTGAAGAAAGTGAAATGCTAGAAGAAGAAGTAGACTCGAATGAAAAAGATATAGATAATATGAAAATAGAAGAATTGGATCTTACTGTAAGATCATTCAATTGTTTAAAAAAGGCAGAAATATCAACTGTTGGTCAGCTTGCAAGGTTGACATGGCAAGATTTATTAAAAATAAAAAATCTTGGAAGAAAATCTCTTAATGAGATTTCAGAAAAAATGACAGAGCTTGGATATGATATTGCCGGAAATACAAGCGAAGATTAGTGAGGAGGTAGAAATGCGTCATAGAAAGGCCTACAGAAAGTTAGGAAGAAGAAGCGATCATAGAAAAGCGATGCTTATGAATCTGACTGTATCGTTATTAGAACATGAAAAAATAGAAACAACTTTGCCAAGAGCAAAAGAATTAAGAAGAGTAGCTGAAAGAATGATAACTACAGGAAAAAAAGGCACTTTGCCTGCAAGAAGAACAGCATTTTCAGCATTAGGAAATAATAGAAAAGCAGCTCAAATGGTTGATAAATTATTTGATGAGATAGCTCCCAAATATCAAGAAAGAAATGGTGGATATACAAGAATCATTAAACTTGATGTTAGAAGAGGCGATTCAGCTGAAATGGCAATAATAGAATTAGTATAAATTACAAAAAGCAGTCATGTTTATGGCTGCTTTTTGTGTATAAGGAAGGAGAAAATATAATGGGGATAGAAAAAAGAGATATAAATGACTTGCTAGTAAATGGGATAATAGACAAAGAAACAGCCAACAATATTGAAAACTATATAAAAAGTATGTCTAAGATACAGCATGCAAGCTCTAGAAACAGTTTTTTACTTATAATTGGAAGCATAGGGGCAAGCTTAATAGGTCTAGGAATAATACTGTTGCTAGCTGCAAACTGGCATATGATTCCAAAATTCACTCAAGTAGCTCTGGCTTTAGCGCCTTTATTAGTAAGTCAACTGCTATTATTA
>CAZDNU010000299.1:0-1581 GCA_964506865.1 uncultured Fusobacteriales bacterium
ACCTTTACTGATCTTGAATACGGCAATGTCTTCCTCCTTCTTTCTCTCCACTAGAGGCGACATCTATGTTTGCATATAGGGCCTCTCTGCTTTTTATTCAGGATAATATTCTTCAATGTTATTTTTAGTAATTATTTCTAAGTCAACATACATATACGATGGTACTGGATTACCATACATATGTGCCAATGCTCCAGGAATTAAATATTTACCATATGTCTCAGGAAAGTAACAAACATCAGCATCAATTGTTTCCTCCCGAACTAAAACCCTGCCTGATTCATCCAATCCATGTGAACACAAAATAAAGTTATTTGGATCCCATCTTCCAGCAATTTCTGCTGCTGCTTTTATGCCCGAAGCTATTCCATCGTGTATACAAAAAACAACAAATTTACTTGCTTCTGGATGCCCAGCTAGAAAATCGCCAAACGAAGCTTTTGCATCATCAGCACTGCTACCAGCATCTACAAGGATTGCTTTTGAATCCTCGATTGTATCATCAGCTTCATTTCCAAATCTTTCCACTAATGCATCTTTTGATCCAAAGATTCTAAGATTTACAGTTTCACCTAGGAGTGGATTATACATATAAACTACATTATCAATATTTTCCCATCCACCAAAATTTTCCTCAATAGAGTCTGCAGCCCATTCTCCTACCATATATGCTGCATCATAATTATTTACCCCCATAAATGGAAATCCAGGAACTGGTATATCAATTCCTATTATAAAAATACCTAGACTTTCAGCTTTTCTTCCAATCATTGCATTAACCTTTGCATCAAATTGAAATTCCAAAAAGACATCAGGATTTTCATTAAAAACAATATCAGCATTCTGTATAGCAATTGATGGGTCAACTGCATTATCGAGAATTAAAAGATTATCTTCTATACCACCTGCTGCTACCCATTCTTCTTTAATACTTCTTGTAACTGCTACACTAAATGGATGGGAGGCAAGTACATCAGCAAAGGCTATTTTTTTATCCTTTGCGGGTTCGCCCTCGTAAATTCCAGACTCTGCCATTTCTCTTAATTTCTCATAGGTGTATGGGGATTCCTTTTCTACCTCTACTGTTTCTGTAACTGTTTCCGTAACTGTTTCTGTAACTGTTTCTGTAACTGTATCAACAGTTGCCCCATCTTTGCAAGATTGTAGAATTAACAACGACAATGCAACAATCATAACTACTACTGACAATAGAATTAATTTTGTCTTTTTCATTTCTCCTCCTCAAATGTTTATATTCTTTAAATACTCAAATTACATTTTAAAACATAAATTCATACCTCCTTTTTTATACTCAAGATTTACATACAATTAAGCAACATCTACCTCCTTCCCTATATTTTAATATTTTTTAAAAGATTTACTTTCTATATAATTTCTATTTTTATTAGTATGTTGATTTCCTTTGATAAACAGATCTATATTATTTTAAAAAACTTTACTCAACTAAAATAATTTGAAGGTCTAGTAATTAATTACATTAATTACTTTTTTTTTATTTTACATAATCTTTCGAATTTGGTCAATATAATTTTTCAAAAAATTACAATAATTTTTTATATT
>CAZDNU010000300.1:0-2245 GCA_964506865.1 uncultured Fusobacteriales bacterium
CCTAAAAACTAATAAACCTCAGTTTATATATAATATAAACAATAATGATGTAAATAGTGCTGGAGAAGGGTCAGCGTTATTAAAAAATTATCTTTTGAGTGCTGACTTGGATAAGGTCTTGGTGCGAAAAATAAGTATAGCAACATACGAAGCAGAAGTCAATGTTGTGATACATGGAGGTGGGGTAGGAAAAATAACTTCTCATAAACGAGAAGATTCTATAATTGTATTTGTAGAAGATATTGGACCAGGTATAGAAAATATTGATCAAGCACTTGAAGCTGGTTTTTCAACTGCACCTGAATATATTCGCAGTCTTGGTTTTGGAGCAGGAATGGGTCTACCAAACATAAAACGATTTGCTGATAAACTTATTATAACATCGGAAAAAAATAAAGGTGTAAAAGTAGAAATGGTGTTTTGGAATACTGAGAAATAGTATTATAAGCTGGAAAAATTTAATGAATTGATAGTTACAGTGGATTTGAGAGGAGGGGGCAATAATGGAACAAATTTTAAATATAGGGTTAGAAGATTTATTAAAAGCAGATGTTTTGTTTATGCGAAATAACTACTTTATTGGAAATTCGGATACAAATTTTTCTTATGTATTATGGCATGACAAAGATCATCACAAAATAATTTTGGCAAAATCATCACTAAATCCAAAAAGGACGGATCTTAGTTATGTAAGCACATATCAAAATATCGAAGAATACTATGAAAAAGATCTAAAAGAGCATCAAGAGCATATAAAATATTATAAAAGTGGATTATTTGATCAAATTGAGAAATTTATGAGAAAAAATAATAAAGTAGATATATTAAAAGAACTAGCAGAAGAACGAAAAGAGATTCAAGAAAAAGAAAAAAAAGAGCATGAATTAAAGTCGAAATATGAAGAAAAAATAAAAGAAGAAGATATTCAACTGAAACAAGAAGAATTATTTAAATTGGTAAGAGCAAGAATACTGGAAATAAAGCGTAGAAAAGAGGAAATATACTTCCCGGAAAAATCGCTAGCAGACATACAAGAAAAAATAAACACTAAAAGAAATTTTACTGGACAAGATATAGATTGTTATGCTAAAAACATAATAAAAATGTTTTGGGAGGATAATATACCTCCAATTGTAAAAATAGAAGAGATGTTGGCTAAGATAATGGAAATAGATTTAAAAGAGCGCAAAATGAGACCAGAAATAGATGGGGTAAGTGTTCGACGTGGTGGTTATGGATCGAGATAGAATATTATAGTAAAAAAATGACTCAAAATGTAACTCAAGAGTCATTTTTTTATGGAAAACAGGAAATAAAAACCGATAAAGTACAAACAAAAAATAAAAAAACAGAATAAGAACACTTTTTCTGTTATGATACACTTGCTTCGGAGAAATATGAAAAGATAAAAAAATAAAGTCAATGAAATCAATGTACAAAAAAAAAATATTTTTGAATTTAAATTGCTAATAATGTAAGTATATGAAAATAAAAACATAGGAGGTATGTAATGAAAAATTGGAAAAAGTTATTAGCAATTACAACAATATTGGCAGTAACAGTATTGGGATGTACAACAGAGGAAAAGGATAGCAGTGAAGTAGCGCTAAAAAAAAATGGGGAAAATACAAAGTTGATAAGTACAAGTGATATTTTGGGATTGGAATTTGAAGTTAATGAAGCTATTAGTCAAAATGACTTGGGATTAGGCACTGATTATTTATGTATACTGAAAGAAATTAATGGAAAAACAAAAGTTTCAATTGCTAAAAAAGGTGGGCAAATAGCAGCGGGTGAAGAAATAGCTCTAATGAACACAGCAAAAATAGCAGGTTTGACATTTACCAAAATATTGACTAATATGGAAATGGAAGCAAAAGCAATCGGATCATCTAAAAGATCAGGGGAGACTCTTTTAGGAGACTTTGATGAGAGTGGCAAGATAGACATATTTGATTTTAATGGATTTAAGAATAATTATGGATCAACAAATGCAAAATATGATATAGGACCTGCAGAAAAAGGAACAAGTGTCGAGTGGCAGGACATATATGCATTTGCGAATCAAGATGGAAAAGTAGATGTTTTGGATTTGATTGCAGTTAGAAATGCTCTGGGCTAATGGGGAAAAGAGGTGAAAATAAAGAATATGAATAAAAAAGATAAAGTCAAATTAAAAAGAATCTATTATGAAATAATTAAACATCATAATTTATATTCAAGGCAAATGGATAAATGTATGGTA
>CAZDNU010000301.1:0-4182 GCA_964506865.1 uncultured Fusobacteriales bacterium
CAAAAGAAAAAATATTTTGAATAACTTTAAAAATATGGGTTATGAAAAAGATAAAATGAAAGAGATATTTGAAAAAAACGGAATAGATACAAATAGACGGGCGGAAAGTTTTAGTATCGATGAATTTTTATTACTGATAAAATTATTAGAAGAAATGAGGGAAGCATGAAGAGCTATGAATTTTTTATCAAAACACAGAAAAAAGATATAGATTTTATAAATAAAACAATAGAAGCTTATGAAGGCTATGGGATAGTAAGAACACTAGATCCACAAGAAGGAAGAATAAAGATAATAACATTGGATTATTATATCCAAGAGATAAAAGAAATATTAAATGATATAAAAGAAAAAGGTGTATCAATATCTATAGAAAAAGAAGGATTTTGGGAGGGGTTATTGTGATAAGATTAGGTGTAAATATAGACCATATAGCTACAGTAAGACAAGTAAGATTAGCGAAAGAGCCTAATTTGGTGCGAGCAGCGGTGTTAGCTGAAATGAATGGGGCGGATGGCATAACAATACATCTTAGAGAAGATAGACGTCATATACAAGATGAAGACTTGATCGTGATGAAAAGTGTAGTAACCAAAAGCTTAAATTTAGAAATGGCAACAGATAACGATGTTTTAGACTTAGCACTGGAAGTAATACCTGATATGGTTACTTTGGTACCAGAAAATAGACAAGAGTTGACTACAGAGGGCGGACTAAATATACTTAGTAAAGGAGTAATGGCTAAGACTGAGATAGCTGTTTCTAGACTAAAGGAAAAAGGAATAGCAATAAGTCTATTTGTAGATCCAAAACCGGAAATAATGAAAATAGCAAAAGAGATAGGGGCTGACTATATAGAGATACATACAGGAGCTTACGCCGAAGCAATTGGCGAAAAAGATAAAAAACAAGAATTACAAAAGATAATAGAGGCTGTAAAATCAGCAAAAGCAATGGGACTTCGTGTAAATGCAGGACATGGTCTAGATTATGATAACGTAGAAGAAGTAGCAGCAATAAAAGAGATAGAGGAATTGAATATAGGACACTCTATTATTGCGAGGTCTTTGTTTGTAGGCTTACCGGAGGCTGTAAAAGAGATGAAAGAGTTGATGAAAAATGCAAGGTCAGCTAAATAAAGTATATAAAAAATTTCATAGAGTATATTATTATGAAACGGATAAGATGGGACGAGTTTACCATTCAAATTATTTAAAGTGGATGGAAGAAACAAGGACTGAATTTTTACGAAGTAAAAACATCCGATATAAAGACCTAGAGGAAAAAGGGATATTTTTGCCGGTAACAGAAGTAGGGATAAAATACCTACGACCTGTAGAGTATGATGAAAATATTATGATAAAATTAAGTATAGTAGAATTAAATAGAATCAAAGTGAAGTTTTTGTACGAATTTTATGATGAAATGGGTAAAATGAAATATGGAGAAGCATTCTCTGTAAATGTATTTTCAGATGAAAATGGTAAACTTAAAAGAACTGATATGAAAATAATAGAAGCATTAAAATAGCGCAGAAGCGTGAATATTGAGGAGGAAATTTAAAGTGGAAAAATTTGAAAAACTATTGAAATATATATTGGAAGAGTATGTAGAAAATAAAGAAGAGATAAAAATAAATACTGTAAAAAGAGGAAATAGCACAGTTGTTTTGAAAGTAAGAGTAGCTGATGGAGAATTAGGCAAAGTAATTGGAAAAAATGGAATAACTGCAAATGCTATTCGGGGAGTAATGCAAGCAGCTGGAGTAAAAGATAAATTAAATGTAAATGTAGAGTTTTTGGATTGATAAAGTGAAAAATTAGTGACGCCTGAGTACTGAGAGTAAAATTCTCTTATTGGTATAAAAATATTATATCCATAATACAAGGTAATAATAAGGTTTGCTTTGAGAATTTGCTCGAGGATAAAAATAAATAGGAAAGGTGGTGAAACTGTTATCAAAATTTTTTATTTGGAAGTTTTGATAACGGGAACATAATGATATGTCCAAATTGTAAAGCAGAAATGGTGGAAAAAGACTTTGGAGGAGTAAAAGTAGATATATGTGAAAATGGATGCCACGGAATATGGTTTGACAACTTTGAGATAGAGAAATTAGATGAACACTCAGAAGGTAAAGGAGAAGAACTGAAGAAAATTTTGGAGCAATCAACAAAGCCAGTACCTAGACAAAGAAAGCTTGAATGTCCATACTGTAATATAAAAATGGCTGAACATAGATATAGAATGGGACAAATCTATATAGATGAGTGCTATGGCTGCGGAGGTATATTTTTGGATGCAGGTGAACTAAAAGAGATAAGAGATCAATTTAAAAGTGATGGAGAATTAAAAGAAAAAGTAGGAGAGATATTAAGTGCTAACTCAAACTATACAGATAAATCAGTAAGTAGTAAAAGACCGGCAAAAACTTTGTCAATGGCCGAAAAATTACTAAAACTTATAGGTTATATGGATTAAATTTGAAAGTGGAGGAGAATAGATGTATATGCCGGAACTGGTAAATATAGGAAGGATCACCGGAACCCATCATTTGAAAGGTAATCTGAAAGTAACGTCTCTTTTGGAAGATATCGGCGTATTAGCTGGAAATAAAGTTATATTCCAAAACAAAGCAGGCGATAAGAAATTATTTACAATCAATAGTGCAAAAGCAATGAATGTAAAGAAAATAATAGTAGATATAGAAGAGATAAATAATATAGATCAAGCTAGACAATATATGGGTTATGAACTATATATAAGACGTGAACTTCTTGGAGAAGTAAGTGAAGATAATTATTATCTGGTAGACTTGATGGATATGGATGTGAAGAGTATATCTGGAGAAATACTTGGGAAAATAGTTGATGTAAATTCTAATGCTGCTCATGATATATTTGTAGTGGAAGGTGAAAGAGAAATATTGATTCCTGCAGTTGACGAGTTTGTGAAAAAAATAGACTTTGAAAAGAGAGAAATTTTAGTAGATTTAATAGAAGGTCTATAAATTTTAGACTAATTAAGGAATTGCTTTTTATTCTATGAATAAAGCCGAAAATACTTAAAAGACTTTGTAGTTACTAGCAGTTAATAAAGGTAGGAGAATGCATGAAAATAAATATATTAACCTTGTTTCCGGAAATGTTTGAAGGTTTTTTGAATTCAAGTATAATAAAAAGAGCTATTGATAATGAAATAATAGAGGTAAAGCTCATAAATATAAGAGATTTCACACAAGACAAACATAAAATGGCAGATGATTATCCTTTTGGTGGAGGAGCAGGTATGGTACTAAAACCTGAGCCTTTGTTTCGAGCTTTGGATACACTTGGAGGGAAAGTCATATACACTTCACCTCAAGGACGTCAATTGAGTCAAGATATAGTAAGAGATATGGCATATGAAGAAGAAATAAACATAATAGCCGGACATTATGAAGGGATAGATGAGCGGGTAATTGAAGAGTTTGTAGATGAGGAAATATCAATAGGGGACTATGTGCTTACAGGCGGCGAGATTCCTGCTATGGTTATAATAGATGCTGTATCGCGCTTGATTCCCGGAGTAATAAAAAATGAAAATTCTTATCAAGAGGATTCGTTTTATAATGGATTGCTTGATTATCCTCATTATACTAGACCAAGTGAATATAGAGGAAAAAAAGTACCCGAAGTATTACTGTCTGGTCATCATGAAAAAATACGTATTTGGAGATTAAAACAAAGTCTGAAAAATACTTATTTAAAACGACCAGACTTATTAAAGGATGCCAAATTAAATAAAGAAGAGATCAAATTATTAAAAGAGATAAAAAATGAAATAAGAGATAAGAGGAGAGATAAATGAAAGAGAATATTTACTTAGGACTAGTACATTACCCAGTATATAATAGAAATAACGATATAGTAGCGACTTCGGTGACAAACTTTGATATACACGACATATCAAGGACTTGTAGAACGTATGATATAAAAAATTACTTTATAATTACTCCGGTGGATGCTCAAATAGAGTTGACAAAACGAATAATAGGTTATTGGCAAGGAGGAGCAGGTAAAACATACAATCAAAAAAGAGAAGAAGCTTTCACACGTACCCAAATAGCCAAAAGTGTAGATGAAGTAATAGAAGAAGTAGAAAAAATAAAAGGAAAAAAAGTAAGAATAGTCACTACTTCTG
>CAZDNU010000302.1:0-3306 GCA_964506865.1 uncultured Fusobacteriales bacterium
CGCTGTTTTGAAGGAAGTGGGCGAAAAAAAGGGAACGCCTACGGTAGAAGGAGTGCAGGATCTTGTAGAAAAACACCTTATGTTGGCTAAATGCATAGACACTGCCAAGGCATATATTCTGTACAGAGAACTTCGATCCCGTGCAAGAAATATCAATAATTTGCTTGATGTTGGTGCTAAGATAAATTCGTATGTTGGCAAGGAAGATTGGAAGATAAGTATTGATTCCTCAATAGATTATCACTTGCAAGGAATGTACAAAAATATAGTCAACGAAATATCTGAAAAGTATTGGATGAATGAAGTGTATACAGATGAAATGCGAAGGCTTCATGAAAACAAAGATTTCCATATTCACAAAAGTTCTTCCATAAGTGCTTATTGCGTTGGTTGGGATCTCCAGGATTTACTTCTTGTTGGTTTCAAAGGCGTCGCTGGCAATGTTGAATGTAAGCCTCCAAAGCACCTAGGTGCGGCGTTAGGACAGTTGGTCAACTTTCTCTACACATTGACGAATGAATCTCCTGATGGCGCTGTAGCGGTCTCTAGCCTTGATACATATATGGCTCCATTTATTCGTAAGGACAAGTTGAGTTTTAAAAAGGTAAAGCAAGCTCTACAATCTTTTGTTTACAACATGAACATGCCGACAAAATCAGGTGGGCAAGTTGTTTTTTCGAACATTACACTGGATTTAAAAATTCCAGATGATATGAAAGACCAGTCGATAATTATTGGAGGTGAGTTACAAAAAGAAAAGTATGGAGATTATCAGAAAGAAATGGATATTTTCAACAAAGCTCTTGCGGAGGTGTATATTGAAGGTGATGCCAAGGGTAGAGCTTTTACATTCCCAATCCCTACATACAATATTTCGAAAGACTTTGATTGGTCAAACAAGGTTTACGATGGAATTTGGGAGATGACTGCTAAGTATGGAATTCCATATTTTGCCAATTTTGTAAACAGTGATATGAATCCTGAGGATGCAAGATCTATGTGCTGTAGGTTGCGAATTGATAAGAGGCAGTTGCATAAAAGAGGAGGGGGATTTTTTGGGGCAAATCCATTGACAGGCAGTATTGGATACACAACCATTAATTTACCTCGAATTGGGTATTTAACAAAAGGAGACAAAAAAACTTTTTTCAAAAAGCTTGAATATCTTATGAAATTAAGCCGGAATGCACTGACGCTAAGACGAAACTTAGTCGAAGATTTCACTGAAAAAGGACTATATCCTTATTCTAAATTCTATTTACGACAGGTAAAAGAAAAAACAGGGAAATATTGGACAAATCACTTTAGTACTATCGGAATTATTGGTATGAATGAAGCCTGTCTTAATTTTTTTGATAAAGATATTGCCTCAAAAGAAGGGCAGGAATTTGCAAATGAAGTGTTAGATTTCATAAATGAAAAACTATTAGAATATCAAGAACAAAGTGATGAGCTGTATAACTTAGAGGCTTCTCCAGCTGAAGGAGCTTCACATTCCATGGCTCGTAAAGACAAAGAACTATATCCAAAGATTATTGTCGCAAATGAAGAAGAAGTTCAAAAATGTGGTGCTGCTCCTTACTATACCAATTCAACTCAATTGCCGGTAAACTACACCGATGATATTTTTGAGGCCTTAGATCTTCAGGATGAATTGCAAAGTAAATATACTGGAGGAACGGTTTTTCATTCCTTTCTAGGTGAAAGATTGAGTGGCCCGAAGGAGACTAAGGCTTTGGTAAAAAAGATTACCTCAAATTACAAGCTACCATATATTACTCTCACACCAACTTTTAGTGTTTGCCAAAATCACGGATATCTTTCGGGGGAACATTTTAAATGTCCAACTTGTAATGAGGATGCACTAGTTTACAGTAGAGTTGTTGGTAAAATAGCACCTGTACAAAGATGGAATCCAGGGAAACAATCAGAATTTAAAGATCGCAAGGAGTTCTGTTCTACTTAATTTTTTACCAACATCCTATGTTTAAAACTCACAGAAAAACCAAGAAATCATGTATAGATATTATCGATATTATTGAAAATTACGTTAATGGTAGCGATTGGAGAGTTAAAGAGAATAGCAATTCATCATATTCCCTTCATGGTCTTTCAAATCATATAGCTACAACCGCTCAATCAAACTATTGGCTCAAGAAGGTGTACCCTAAAAAAATAGGGGATGCGCATCAATCAGGAGATATCCATATCCATGATTTAGGATATATTTCGACATATTGTGTTGGTTGGGATTTGCGAGATTTTCTTCTGAAGGGTCATACCGGCGTTTCAGGTCGAGTTGCTTGTAAACCTGCAAAGCATTTACACTCTGCCTTGGACCATGTTAAGAACTTGCTTTTTTTACTTCGACATGAGGCTGCAGGAGCACAAGCTATTTCAAGTTTTGATACATACATGGCTCCATTCATCCGCTATGACGGTCTTAATTATGATCAAGTAAAACAACTTTTACAATATTTTGTTTTTAATATGAACGTACCTTTGGACAAGGGTTTTCAGGCTCCATTTTCGAATATTAGTATGGATATTACTCCAAGCGGTATGTTGGGAGAGGAAGGAGTTATAATTGGGGGTGAGATTAAAGAAGAAAAATATAAAGATTTTCAAAAAGAAATGAATATATTCAATAAGGCCTTTGCTGAAGTAATGATGGAAGGTGATATGTCTGGTAGGCCTTTTACGTGGCCAATTCCTACATACAATTTAACAAAGGATTTGAAATGGGATGATCCCATGATGGATCCGATTTGGGAAATGACAGCAAAGTATGGAATTCCATATTTTTCAAATTTCATAAATTCTGATATTAATCCAGATGATGTTAGATCGATGTGTTGCAGATTAAGAATTGACAACAGGGAATTGAGAAGAAAGGGAGGAGGACTCTTTGGTTCAGACCCTTTAACTGGAAGTATTGGTATTGTAACAATTAATTTGCCTAGAATTGGATATACTGCAAAATCAAAGAAAGAATTTTTCAAACAGCTGAAAGAAAAAATGGATTTAGCGAAAGAAAGCCTTGTAATTAAAAGAGATACAATTGAATATACTACGGAGCAAGGACTTTATCCATATTCTAGATATTATCTTTCGGGCATTAAAGAGAGATTTGGAAAATATTGGAGTAATCATTTCAATACAATTGGTATTAATGGTATGAACGAAGCTTGTTTGAACCTTATGAAGAAAGATCTTTTAAGTAAAGAAGGCAGAGATTTTGCACTAGAGGTCTTAGATTATATGCGGGATGTAATGCAAGAATATCAAGAAGAGACGGGTGTGCTT
>CAZDNU010000303.1:0-1664 GCA_964506865.1 uncultured Fusobacteriales bacterium
ATTAAAGACTTACATCATAACGATGCTTTACCCGAATCTTCTGTCTTAGTTTTAACAAACGAGAAACCACAAAATGAAGATAGCTTAAGATATACTGAACCAGAAATATATTCTAATGTTGAATTTAGACATGCTGACCCTACTTTACATAAAAACCTTGAATTAGCCAATGTTCACAAAGCAAAGACTGTTATTATATTGTCCAATAATTTGTCATCAGATCCTGATGCAGAAGTATGTCTAATTGCTGTTGCTATAAGTAGTATACTTAAAAAACAATCATGTAAGAAAACTAAAAAATCTGTACAATTCAACTGTAAGCCTCATATAGTTGCTGAGGTTTTCAATCATAGAAAACAACCACACATCATCGACGCTGGCGTTGATGATATTGTGTGTGCTGAAGATTTTGCGATTGGAATACTTGTTCAATCTGCAGTGAATGGCATAGTATCTCCTATCTATCACGAAATACTATCTTATCAATACGGTAGTGAACTATATTTTATCAATTGTGATACTATTAATAAATGGGCTATGGGTAAAACCTACAAAAATGTAATTACAACCCTCACCAATTCTTATAAATATAAAAATCAAATATCTTTTATTGGAATACAAGATGGTGGTATACCCATTTTAAATCCACTTTCTGATTTAGTAATTAAAGAATCCCAAAAGTTAATTGTTATTTCGTCTAATCGGCCGACTTTTTCGGACTTTAAAATATTTGATTAAACTATTGCAATTTATAATTTAACGGGAGTGTTTGTTATGAAAATGAATAAGAACTCTATTTTTATTTTGATTCTATTAATTGTTTTTTCGACTGGATGCAAGTTTTCTGGAATGAAAATACTTGGAAAATGGTCAAACAGTCAGAATGATTGGATTGAGTTTTTTAGTGACAATACTTTTATTTCTAAAAGTTTCTTTGATATTGAGCTATCTGGTACTTATTCTATTGTCGACGATACAAGAATCAAACTTGAATATGAAGGAATTGTTGGATTTGTTGGACCACAGATTTATACTTATTACATTGAAGATGATTCTCTTACGTTAACCAGTAGTGTAGGTTACAAAACTGTTTATAAAAGGGATAGTTAACTCAACTTTTTTATGGATACTAATTGTTGATTCGTTTTTTGCAAGACCCTTTTCCTCAAAAAAAAAATAGGTGCGGACATAATCTTGGACTAACATGGTATATTCAAACTTTGTCTGTATTGTAGTGGACTCATACCACCCAGTAACATTTTGATACGTTTCGTATTGTACTGTTAACGGTCGAGTAGATGGAACTCCTTACGGAGTCCCACCCCTCTAAGACGGTACGTGACTCTTTCATGTCATACAGCTCAAGCATTCCGTAACCCTATTCTTGGAATAAGGCGGATTGTAACCGAGAAGTAGAATACGATCGAAGCTTTTGTTGCTTCTTCTTTCGAGTCATACAATAATCTTGCTTTAAAAATCGATTCATCGTAAGGATCAAAGGAATGTGCCGAAAAATAGGAAATTCAGAAAGTGTCAGAAGCTGGATGTTGTTGTCGTCCTTAAAAACCCATTTTCGAGAGTGTATCGTTTTCCAGTATTTCTTTTGAATCCACTGTTTTCCTTTGTTACGATGCCTACGCCTAGCCCATCTCCAAAGCATGTAC
>CAZDNU010000304.1:0-2313 GCA_964506865.1 uncultured Fusobacteriales bacterium
GGATAGTCAAAGGGTATTTTTAGCAAGATCAGATCCTGCATTAAACTATGGTTTGGTAAGTGCGATGCTTTTGGTTAAAATTGCTTTACAAGATCTATACAAAATCTCAAAAGAAACGGGTGTTAAAATATATCCAATGTTGGGAGTAGGCTCTGCACCTTTTAGAGGAAATTTAAGCCCTAAAACAGTAGAGAGATCGATATCTGAGTATCCAAGCAATCATACATATACTGTACAGTCAGCTTTCAAGTATGATTATTCAGTAGCTGAAGTAACAGAAGCTATAAGAAAATTAAAAGATAATGAAACAAAAATGCCGCATACTGTTGATAAAGAGCGAGCTTTGAAAATATTTGATAAGTATACTGCTGAGTATCAAAAACAGATAATAGAACTAGCACCGTATATAAATGGGATATCAAAATATATACCTGGAAGACGAAAAAGGAAACTTCATACTGGACTTTTTGGGTATTCAAGAAGTATGGAAGGCGTAAGTTTTCCAAGAGCAATTAAATTTACTGCAGCATTATATTCTCTTGGATTGCCCCCAGAAGTTTTAGCTCTAAATGCTTTAGATAAAGAGGATATAAAATATATCAAAAAAGTATATATAAACTTTGAAGAGGATATAAAAGATGCGATACAGTATGTTAACTTGGAAAATGATTTAATTCCAAAAGAGCTAAAGCCAGTTTTAGAAGAATTGCAGAATAAATATAGCTGCAATATAAAGCACAAAAAGTTAGCAGGACAAATAGTAAAATTATACAAAGAAAATACTAAAGATGGACTGGAAGAATACATTGTAATGGCAGCAAAATTGAGAAAATTTTTAGGATAAAAATATTAGAAGAGGTGATTTTAAAATGTTAGTATCAATAGTAATGGGAAGCGACTCTGATTTGAAAGTAATGTCTGAATGTGCAAAAATGCTTGAAGATTTTGGTATAAGCTTTGATATTCAAGTATTATCAGCGCATAGATGTACAGAAGAAGCACTAGATTTTGTAGCAAAAGTAGAAGAACGAGGAACAGAAGTAGTAATTGCCGCAGCAGGGAAGGCAGCGCACTTACCGGGAGTATTGGCATCACATACTAATTTGCCGGTAATAGGTGTACCAATGAAGACTTCGGACTTGGGTGGAGTAGATTCACTATATTCGATTGTACAGATGCCAACAGGTATACCAGTAGCTACAGTAGCTATAGGGTCTACAGGGGCCAAAAACGCAGCAATATTAGCTCTAAAAATATTGGGGATAAAACATGAAAATTTCAGACAAAAAATAAAAGACTATAGAGTAGAGATGAAAGAAAATACTTTGGCCAAAAATGCTAAGTTAAACGAAATTGGATATAAGAAGTATTTGGCAGGAAAGTAAAAAAGTGTCAAAAAAATATTGACATTTATTTTTAAAAGGTATATAATAAGCTAAATTGAATAAAGAAAACTAACTTTTATCAAGAGAAGTGGAGGGACAGGCCCTATGAAGCTCAGCAACCTGCCATATGTGTGTGTGGTGCTAATTCCTGCAATGTTTTCATTGAGAGATGAGAGGTTAAAAAATAAAGGAAACCTCGTAATGAGGTTTCCTTTATTTTTTAAAATACTAATTATATAGGGAGGTAAAGAAATTGTTGAATGGTAAAAAAGTCTTGTTTACATCAGAATCTGTAACTGAAGGACATCCGGATAAAATGGCTGATCAAATATCAGATGCAGTAGTAGATGCTATATTAAGTCAAGACCCTGAAGGGAGAATAGCGTGTGAGACAATGCTTACCACAGGACTTGTAATGTTAGCAGGAGAGATTACGACTAGTTGTTATGTAGATATACAAAAAGTAGTAAGAGATGTAGTAAAAGAGATAGGATATACAAGAGCAAAGTATGGATTTGACTATGAAACTTGCGCCGTAGTAACTGCTTTACATGAGCAATCAACTGATATTGCTATGGGAGTAGACAATTCATTAGAAGTGAAAAAAGGTGAAGAAAAAATAGAAGAAGCAATTGAAAAATTGGGAGCAGGAGATCAAGGTCTTATGTTTGGCTATGCGTCAAATGAGACAGAAGAATATATGCCGTTACCGATAATGTTGGCTCATAAGCTAACAAAAAAATTATCAGTTGTAAGAAAAAATAATATATTAGACTATCTGAGACCAGATGGGAAGAGTCAAGTGACTGTAGAATATTGTGAAGGAAAGCCTGTGAGAATAGATGCAGTTGTAGTATCGACTCAGCATGATGCAGAGGTATCACATGAAAAAATAGAAAAAGATATAATAGAAAAGGTAGTAAAACCT
>CAZDNU010000305.1:0-2434 GCA_964506865.1 uncultured Fusobacteriales bacterium
GTTCTTTATCGCTAAGTGCTGCTATTGCTGCTTTTTGAGATAAAGTTCCCACATTAAACGGCAAACGTACTTTTTCTAACATCTCTATAATTTCAGGATCAGCTATACCATAACCAACTCTTAGCCCTGCTAAGCCATATGCTTTTGAAAAAGTTCGAAGAGTTATTATATTGCTATAGCCTTCTTTCTGGTACTCCAAACTATCAGGATATTCTTCTTCTCTTTCGGCATATTCAAAATAAGCCTCATCAAATACCACTAATACATCGCTCGGTACTTTTTCCATAAATTTATCCACTTCTTCTTTTGTAACAATGCTTCCAATAGGATTATTTGGATTACATATAAATATCATCTTCGTTTTTTCATTTATATTCTCTAAAATAGCTTTTAAATCAAAGCGCATGTCTTCGGTTAATTCCAGTTGTCTTATCTTTGCTCCCATAACTTTTGAGAACCTATAGTACTCAACAAATGACGGATGACAAAATATAACCTCGTCATCTTCATCTACATAAGTCGCAAATAACATCTCTATAATTTCATTTGTACCTGAACCAAAACAAAAATTTTCTTTTGGAAAATTATAATGTGCTGCTAATTTTTTTCTCAATTCAAAGCAGTATCCATCAGGATAGTAGTTCAATGTATCCGTTGCTTCTTTCAAAGCTTCTATTGCCTTTTTTGATGGTCCCAATGGGTTTTCATTTGATGCCAATTTCACTATGTTTTCTAGTTTGTACTCTCTTTTTACCTCTTCTATAGGCTTGCCAGGTACATATGGCTTTATGTCCAATATCTCTTTTCTTGCTATATTTTTCAAGTTATTCACCTGCTTTCATAATTTAATACTACTCCGCAATATACTTCATCAATTTATAATGTTTTTTCAAGCTAACCTTATTTACTATCATTCTAGCTGTTGCTTCAAACAATGTCTCTATTTCCTCTAATCCATTCTCTTTCAAAGTTTTTCCGCTAGATACTATATCGACTATGACATCAGCTAATCCAAGTATTGGAGCTATCTCTATAGAGCCATATAGTTTGATTATTTCTGCATTTACCCCCATATCTTTAAAATGTTTTTTCGCTACATTAGTAAATTTACTAGCTACCCTTAAGTTACCCCAGTCTTTAAAGTTTAAATCAATATCCTTGTCTTTAGGCTTTGCTATTGACATTCTACAATATCCAAATCCTAAGTCTTTCAACTCACATACATCTGGTTCATATTCCATTAGCGTATCTTTACCTACTACTCCTATATCAGCCGCGCCTCTTTCGACATACACAGGCACATCGGTAGCCCTCACTATCAATATTTGATATTTCCCACAATCACTATCAAATATAAGCTTTCTTGTCTTTTCCAGCATTGCTTTCGAATTTATTCCTTTTTTAGAGAAGTGCTCCATTGAAAGCTCTCCAAGCCGTCCTTTAGGAAGTGCTATTTTGATTTTATCACTCATAACTATATATCTCCTTTTATATCATACTTTTCATTGTTGTCCAAATTCCAAATACAGCTATATCCTTTTTTCAAAGCATATGTCTCCAATTCTGATTTTTCTAAATCTTGATAAAAAATTTGTACTTTTTTATCCTGACTTAATAATTCTTGTTTTTTGGCTAACAATTCTTTGTAGTTTGATCCAAATAAAAGTATTCGTTTTTTATCTTTTATCTCTATCTCACTTGCGATCTCTACTATTGCATCTATATTTATTACAAATCCAAGTGCATTTGTTCCCATTAACTTATCATATCTTCCACCATTCAAGATAAAGTCTCTTGCATTGTCACAAAATCCATTAAATACTATCCCAGTATAATATTCCATACCTTTTACTATGCCAAGATCTATGATATAGTTTTCGGAATACCCCAATTCATCTAGTAAATCTGCTACTTTTTTTAGATTATCTGTGCCATATTTTTCCAAACCTTCCAGTATATCTTTTTGACCTATCATTGTTGGTATTTGCAATAACATCTCTACATTTTCTCGTCCGTCCAGATATTTTTGCAAACTAGGAATATCTTTTTTTAATATATAGTTTTTCACTTTTTCTAGTTCACGTTCTTCAAGGTTCGAGTTTTTTATGATATTATTTAGAATACTTACATCCCCTATCTCGATTTTAGGATTTGAAAGTCCCAAGTTTTTCAAAGATTCTATAGCCATTATTATCACTTCGACATCAGCTTTGTAACCTGACTCGCCTATTAGTTCTATTCCGGCTTGGGCTATTTCTCTGTATACACCTGATTTTATTTTATCATAACGAAATACATCGCCAGCATAGTAGATTCTTTCTGGCAATACCATATCATCAGATCTTAATTTCACAAGTTTTGCTAGAAGTGAAGTCATATCTGGTCTTAGCGCTACCACCTCGCCACTATCTCTATCTACAAACTTATACATTTT
>CAZDNU010000306.1:0-2535 GCA_964506865.1 uncultured Fusobacteriales bacterium
AATACTAAATAACATATTGAAAGTAAATGGAGGAGATAGCGCACTTATAGTGTACGGGATCATAAATAAAATATTAGTTTTTGCATTTATGCCAATGTATGGAGTGTTGCAGGGTATGCAACCTATAGTCGGTATAAATTATGGAGCAAAACAAATTTACAGAGTAAAAAAAACTATATATTTTTCAACTATTGCTAATACAATCTTAGGAACGGCTTTTTTCCTTCTTGTGATAATTTTGCCACATGGAGTATTTCGGGTATTTACGAATGATGAAAGTATAATATCAGCAGGCACGAAAGTTATGTGGATTGTTTGTTTATGTTTGCCAACTATTGGATTTCAGATAATCGGCTCAGGAGTGTACCAAGCAATAGGTAAAGCTAAGCAATCATTTATATTATCGATTGCAAGACAAGGATTATTTCTGATTCCATTAGTATTTATTTTGCCTATTATATATGGGATGCAGGGCGTGTGGATAGCATTTCCTATTGCAGACGGATTGGGAACAATATTTACATATATTCTAATAAAAAAAGAGATGCGAAAAATGACAAAAATGCTGGAAACAGTATAAAATTTCTTTCGAAGAGGTGATTGTGAACATGGGAATTGGAATCAGAATAGCTCCTTTTGTATATATATTGATTTTCATATGTATGATGGGAGAAGGAGTAAATAATAGGGAGAAAGATGAGAAAGAACTAAACTTTGGACTAACTGTGACGTTAGATACAATTTTATTTGATTATCCAGAACTAGATGGAGGATATCAACCTGGAAACTTAGATGATGATATATTTGATTATATTGATGAAACTGCAGAGCAGAGTGCTTCGGAAAAAGTCGGAAAAGGGATAGGACTTGAAAATATGCATTATATAAGGATGGACTTGAGTACAAAGGCCAAAATTGATTCTAAAACAACTTTAAATGCTTTAACTGCATTTAAAGTTATGAGGAGAGATAGTGGAGCACAAGATGACTTTTCATATACCATACTAAGTTGCAACTTAGAACATATGTTAAACGATAAATACACTGTAAAAGCAGGAAGAGTGATTGAAAAATATTCTGAATCAAAAATGTTTGGACGGATAGCCTTGGGTTCGAAAGATGCCCATGTGTTTGGACGGACACCTTTTATAAATGATTCAGTACAGCTGAACATTGATTTGGATAAAATGAAGCTAAATACAGGTATTAAATATGAGTACAAAGAACTTGGATTTAATGCAATATATATGATCGGGGACTATACGAAAAAGTTGGGCAGAAATAAAAAAAATGAGCTAGGACTAACAGGCATATACTCTATAAACAAACAAGTTTTGGAGGAATACAAGGATTTAGTTCCCAAGCCAGAAGACGAACAAGATGACGAAAATTATTTTCAAGGATTAGAAGGGGAAATTTCCGTAAAATATAATAATAATATTACAAGTTATCTAAATGCCGGAATATTATTTAACTATATAGGGAAAGCACCTCATTTTTCTGGTCCAACTGACATATTGAAATTAAATGAACCAATTATATATGATGGATCTGATTCGGCAGCAGAGACTTTTACTTTGGCTATGGGACTTAGACTGGATCCTTCAAAGTATATAAAATATCTACCAAAAGTGAATGAATTTATGACTGAATTTGAGTTTTTGGGTATGGGAAGCGATAAGTACAATGCTATGATTACTTACTGTCATTTAAACTATAAGCTTACAGATGCTATTGATTTACAGTACGGTTTGTATATAAATAATATAGACTATGAAAGTGTAGAAAATCTTTATAATTATGAAGGAAATGTACTTGCAGCTACAAAAGATTTGACAAATTTTGTTAATTTTATCAGGATAACAGCACCATTTAGTATATAAGGAGGAACAATTATGAAAAAAAACTTGCCTATTTTGATTTTATTATTACTATTAGTATTTGGATGTATAGCAAAACAAGATTCAGACATACTGGAATATATATCTCCTGAAAAAAACATGGTGCGTGTGGAGGGTGGAGAATACATTATGGGGGATTGGCTGCCAGTTGAGGAAATGTTGGACGAGCAAGGTAATCCAGTTATAAATAGCTTTGGAGAGGTAGTAAACAAATATCATGATCTTGATGAAGAATTAACAGGTGGTGAAAATATAAAAGATGTGTCGGTTTCGAAAAAGCTAAAAAATGATTTTACACAAGATGCACGTGCTTTGCATCGGGTAGAAGTAAATAGTCTTTATGTGTCAAAATATGAAGTAACTTTTGAAGAGTTCGATCGTTTCTCTATGGAAACAAAGGGTTATCTGTATAGTGACGGCTTTGAAGGGGATGATGAATACCAAGAAACACACTGGGGACGAGGCAAACGTCCTGCTATATTTGTATCTTGGATTGATGCGGTCAAATATTGTAATTGGATCAGTGTAAAAGAAGGTCTTGAACCATGCTACGACATAGTAAATGACAGCACAGTGGAATGGGATCAGACAAAAAATGGATACAGGCTACCAACAGAAGCAGAATGGGAATATG
>CAZDNU010000307.1:0-3623 GCA_964506865.1 uncultured Fusobacteriales bacterium
ATTTTTTTATTTTTTACAAATTATTATTACCCTTTTGAAATATCCCGCACTGTGTACTGTACTTCATTATCTTTATAGAAAAATACTACATTTTCCATAATATTTTTCACCTGAAAACTTTTGGCCTTTAAATTTATAATTACCCCGGGATAACATTTATTTTTGACAGTAATAGTTGGAAAATCTTTTTTTTCAAGTTGATTCTGTAATAATTCATATCTTACTTCCGTTACTTTTTTGTCCTGCAATAAATTCATTTTATCTCTTACCATTTCCAAAAATAATTTTTCTTTTTTTTCCGTGTATAAGCTCGGCTTATTTCTTTTTAGAAATTCAAGAACACTTATATTTTTTTCATTAATTTTTATTTCCCAGTTAATAAATTTCAATCTTTCATCTAGTTTTTCCAATTCTTCAAGCTTTCCTGTAATCGATACCTTGGTTTTTACCCCCACACTCGACCCAAGTGTCAATACCTCAATATCTCCTTCCGCACGAATAGCACCACCTATTATTTTTCCACTTCTCATTATTGCGCTTATTCCCTCGTATGCACACACATTGCAATTGATAAGTCCTTCATTCACTATTAGCTTTTTTTCTGCATTTATCTCTATATTTTCTGCAAAATTTATTTGTATACTTTCTTTTGCCACTAGACGTCCTTCACTATTTTTTCCATAACAATTTCCTCGTATTATTATATTATTTCCCGCTTCCAATATGGCATTTTCTACATTCCCACTTACTTTTATGTCATTTGTAGCTTTTACTACATAACCAGCTTTGATATCACCACTAACTATAACAGTCCCATTGAACTGTATATTGCCCGTCTTTGGGCCTACCTCTTCTAGGTTTATAACTTTTCTTACTTCCAGCTTTTTACCATTAAACACAGGTGTCCCATCTGTTTCTGCTATAAGTTGTTTGCCATCTACATTCAATATAGTATTTTTTCCTCCATAGAGTGCCACATCAGATCCTTTTTCCGCATTTAGTATCTCTCCATACACATTGTATCCGGACTCTCCTTCTTGAGCTTCTATTTTTTCTGCTAATATGTCACCTTTTTTTACATTTTCTATAAAATCCAAATTTTTATAATCTACTTGCCCAGTAATATCTATTTTCGTTTTTAATTTCGTTTTTCCAATATTGTACTTTATTTCAGCATTTTTACCTTTTACAGGTTTTTTCCCTTCAGCTATTAGCATCTTCGTATTAAACTTATAATTCTCTAGTATTTTTTTTATATTTTCTTCATCAAATCCTTTTTTTATTCCTTTTTCCTGTAAATCAGCTTTGATCTCTTTCACTGTAGGTAATATTCTTCCACTTGCATATTCTATATACAAATATACTTTCATTTTGTCTTCTGATACATTTATATCAAACTTACAGGTATTTTTTATTTCTCCATAGTATTCTGCGATTTTGACTTCTTCTCCAATATTTTTTAGTGCGTGCCTTATCATATTTTCGTTAGGTGCTTCTACATCATTTTCGATTATAAAATTTATTAATGTTTCCATATTTATTTTTTTATTTACCTTTATAAATATTCCCACTTCATTTTTTCGAATTTCTATATCTTCCATAAAATCAATCCTTTATAAAATCTTTTAAAGTTTTTATCAATACCGAAAGTCCTTCATCATCAAAATTATTGGCAATTTCATATAATTTTTCCTTTATTTCTTTTAAAGACTCGTCTTTATCATCAATCTGATTGGCTTTTTCTATTATTTCTTCGGGATCAAATATAGCCACATTTTCTTCTAAGCTTTCTATTAGTTGATTTACCTTCTCAATATCATATGACTTACGTTTATTTTGTGTTTCTTTTTTTGATACATAGTTTACAATAATATCTAGAAATTTCTCTTTGTCTATTGGTTTTAGTATATATTCATCAAATCCTACTCTTTCTAGTTTTTCTTTCATTTCTTTTGAAATATCTGCCGTTAATATTATCGAAATTGCATTTTCCATCTCTTTATCTTTCTTAATTTCCTGTAGTGCTTTATCTCCTGTAAGTTTTGGCATATGCATATCAAATATAAACATGTCATATTTTATTTTTTTGGCTTCCCTTATCGCTTCTTCCCCATTTTCTACTATTTTACAATTTAGACTCGCTTTTTTCAATATTTTCTTGATTAAAATTTGATTGTATTCGCTATCTTCTGCCACCAATATTTTGTAGTTTGATAGCAGCAACTCCTCTTCTTTGCTTTTATTTTCAATTTTTTTACTTTTTATATAAGTTGTAGGGATTAAAGATTCTATATTTTTCAATTCTCGTAATCCATTTTCTATTAATTCGAAGTCTGGACTTTCTTTTATGATTTCTGCATTAATTTTTTTTGCTTCCTCATACACTTGATCTACACCAAGATTGCCATAGGTTCCTGCCAATTTATGACTCAAGAACTTTATTGTTTCTTCATCTTTATTGCTAATAGCTTTTTCCAGTTTTTCTACTCTTTTAGACAATGTACTAAGTGCCGTAATAATCAACTCTTCTAATTCTGGGTCTTTTATCCACGAACTCAGTAGTACTTCGCCCATCAAGTCTTCATCTATTGTGCTTTTGGTAAATGGAAGTTTTATCTCAAATTTTGTTCCCTCTCCTTTTTCACTTGTAAATTTTATTTTTCCTTTCATTAACTCTACTAGTTTTTTAGTTATCGTCAGTCCCAAGCCGGTACCACCGTATTTTCTAGATGTAGAGCTATCTTCTTGTGAAAAACTTTCAAATATTTTTTTCTGTTTATTTTTCGCAATTCCTATGCCAGTATCTTCTACCAATATAATTAAGTCATTTTCTTGATAATCAATGCTTAATCCTACATAGCCTTTTTCTGTAAATTTAAAAGAGTTGCTTAACAAATTTATGATTATCTGTTTTACACGAAGCTCATCTGCAATTATTACATCTGGTACTCTATCATATATTTTATAGTTCAAATTTAGTTTTTTCTTTCGTTTTATATCCAAAAACATAAGGTATAATTCATTAAATAGCTGTCTCGTTACTACTTTTGTGTATGAAAGCTCGATTTTTCCTGCCTCAATCTTAGATATATCCAAAATATCATTTATAAGTTCCAATAAATTTTTGGAAGAATACTTTATAATTTTTAGCATCTCCTTTTTTTAGGTTCATTTTCTTCTTCATATAGTAAATCCGAAAAACCTATAATTGCATTCATTGGAGTTCTTATTTCATGACTCATCGTAGCCAAAAACATACTTTTAGTCTGGTTTGCCCTTTCCGCTTCTTCTTTCGCCAACAATAATTCTTCTTTATTCTTTTGAAGTTGCAATGTTTTTTCAAAACTCTTTAGAAAGCTTTCAAATAATATATATTCCTCTGTCTCCAGGCTTTCAGCCTCGTTTTTATTTAAAATAGCTATGCCTCCATAAATCTCACCTTTAATATAAACCGGCATATAAATACATCCATTTATACTTTCGTTATGAAACATCTTATACTGTTTTGTGTCATTATAAAAGTTTATCTGATCAAGCTTCTTGCTGTCTTGAATAATTTTTTCTTGGATTATTTCATAATTTTTAATCTTCAATTTATAAGTCTTATTTATTCTTTTTATAAA
>CAZDNU010000308.1:0-5635 GCA_964506865.1 uncultured Fusobacteriales bacterium
GGTTTCGACAGGGCTAGGACGTGTCGAAGATAGCAAGCCAGGGTGATTTACTGTAAAAAAATCAAAACGAATTAAATGCAAATGAAAATTACGCATTAGCTGCCTAGTATAGGTTAGCTCGCTGCTTGACTTTTGTCGAAGAAAGTTAAGACAGTGTCAAAAATATTCGACTAGTCTTTTGTTTTTCTTTTGGGCAAAAGATGAAATGAAAAAAGATAGTCTTTTCAGATCAGGTCTTTGTGAGCTGAAAAGGCGAAATTAAATCAAAGACTAAGCTTGTAGAAGTCTTTGAAAACGTTAGTTCTGGACACGGGTTCGATTCCCGTCACTTCCACCAAAAAATAAATTGGGGGGATTAAATTGATAAAAAGAAAAGTCATAGTTTTATTATTTTTTATGTTTGTATTTAGTTATTGGACACATGCTGCCACGATGACTAAGCTACTGGATCTAAAAATTGAAGAAAGAGCAAGTAATGTAAAAAAGGAAAATGTATGGAAGGAGATACCTTTTAAGCTCCCCTATGCAGCAAAAGTAAGAGTAACTGTAGTAGCTACAGCAAGAGATAATGGACATGCTAATGATGATGACTTGAAGTGGGGTATAAATTCCGAAGACTTTAACTGGGGTACAGCTAAAGCATGGGATGGAAGAGATTTAAGAGGCAAAAAGAAAGAAGTGATAGTAGAGAAAAGCATGTTGCCCGGAAGCCATAAGTTGTTATTTTGGGCTGATGCAAGGCCGACTCTTCATACTGTAAAAATCGAAATGGAGCTAAAAGAAGAGATAAAAGGACCTATTTTGAAAGAATATACGTATATAAAAAATATAGGAGTAAAAATTGTTTGGCAACAGGTAGATAGAGTTCAAAAATATATTGTATTTAGAAAAGAAAAAAATGAAAAAAATTATAAAAGGTTGGCCGAGGTAGGCGTACCGTTTTATATGGATGCGTTTATAGAAGATGGGAAAACATATGATTATAAAATAGGTGTAGGAGATTCAAATGGAAATGTATTTGCCTATTCAAAAGAATTTAGAGTAGAATTAGTTGAAAAACTCAAAGTGAGTATGCCAAAAGGTTTGGGAGTAGAGTCTAGAAATGAAAAAGCAATTTTAAATTGGAATTCGGTAGCAGAAGACGAGCTTTCTATGTATAATGTATATAGAAAAAAATCAGATGGTGCTGGATTTGAAAAAATAGGTGATACAAAAGAGACAACCTATGAAGATACAGGGCTAAAAGAGGGCGATGAGTATTTTTATAGCATAAGTGCAGTAGACAAAGATGAAAATGAAACAGATAGAACGGAACCGGTAAAAGTAAAAATACAAGGTACAGTTTTTGATCCGAAAGGAGTTCACTCTGTGTTTCCTGAAAAACTATATCCAGGTCAAAAAGCAGTGGTGTACTTTTCACCAAAACGAAGTAAAGAGATAAAAAAAGCTAGAATGAGAATGAGAAGACGAGATCCAGATTTACCATTGTTACCAGAACATATATATTTAAGATATGGATGGAATAGTTGGGATCCAAAATATTTAACACCAGAAAATGAGTCGCCGGAAATGGTATATGATCCGGAAACGAAATACCTAAAAGCAGAGATAGAGATACCATTTTATGCCAAACAGATGGATTTTGTATTTTTCGATGAAGATGGTAATTATGATAAAAACTGGTCAAAAGACTATCAGTATGATATAGAAAAAGATACGATAGCTCCAGGACCGCCGAGAAATCTAAAAGCAACAGAAAAAAATAAAATGATTTATCTAGAGTGGGATGCTCCAGAAGATTTAGATGTAAGTGGGTATGATGTATTTAGAAGTGAAAATAAAAATATAGGTTGGACTAGTCCAAACAGTATGTTGGCTAGAAGTTTATCCAATAAAAGTTATAGGGATACAAATGTAGAATCAGATAAAGTATATTACTATAGAGTTTTAGCTTGGGATTTCTCTGGAAATCAAGGAGACATGTCTGAGCCAATAGAGGCAAGTCCAAAAGCAGAAGGGATATTACTAAATGATGCATGTGTATGGGAACCAGAAAATCCTACAATTGGTGATGTGATAAAATTCTATTATGTACCTGAAAAGGGTGAGCTAGAGAATCCGGAAGAAGTAAAAATAAAAATAGGAGTAAATAACTGGGATACTTCAACTATTCCCACTATACAAAGACCTATGAAATTTGATAAAATATATGGAGCTTGGTACTATGAGTATTCTATAGAAAATGACACAAAATTTGTAAATGTAGCATTTACTGATGGGGAGGAATGGGATACTCAATCAGGACTAAACTGGAATGTTAGAGTATATCCTGATAGTACGCCACCAGACCCTGTTACTGGATTTGATGGGAAGTCAATATCTATGACCGAAATCGAGTTGTCATGGAATGCAAACAAAGAGAAAGATTTAGCTGGATATCATATATATCGTAACGATAAACGAATAAATAGAAAAATGGTTACAGAGACAAGTTTTATAGATAACTATTCTATAGAAGAGGGAACGTATTATCAATATTCTATAGTTGCAGTAGATAAAGTAGGGAATGAGAGCATTAGTACTCAAAAAGAAATTTTGAGCTCTAGAGATGAGATAACTGTTCCGATATTTGATTTTACCGCATCGATTTCTAGCAAAAAGCCAATTAAATTAATAGCAACTACAGATGTATCATATAATTGGAAAATGGATATAATGCATGAAAAAACAGGGGATGTCGTGAGGTCAGTCACAGGAGTAAGTGACAATATTAGCTTTATGTGGGATCTAAGAAATGAGCAGGGAGAATATGTAAAACCAGGGAAATATATTTATAAAGTATCAATAGTAAGTGAACCTGGAATATTGCCAAGATCAGCACCAATAACAGTAATAAATTAATAAGATTATAAATGAAAAAGCTGGCTATTTTAGTCAGCTTTTTTTCAAAAAACAGATATTTTTAAATGATAAACGAATGTATAAACTAATACAACAATAAAATCAGGAGGTAAAAACATATGGAAAAAATATTTAAAGGCACAAAATATACTATAGTAAATGAGTTGGGAAAAAATATAAATTTGAAAGAAATGCAGTATGATTCGAGAAAAATAAAGCCGAATGATATATTTATAGCATTGGAAGGGTTTATTGTAGATGGACATAACTATATAGAGCAAGCTATAAAAAATGGAGCTAAGTTAATAATTGCATCTAAAACTACTGAAGTAAAATTAAATAATATTGGCTATGTTTTAGTTGAAAACCTAAGGCAGAATTTAGGTAAAATAGCTTCAAATTATTATGAATGGCCGCAAAAAGAATTGAATTTAATAGGTGTAACCGGCACCAATGGCAAGACAACAAGTACATATATTTTGGAACATTTAGTAGGAGAAGCAGCTAGATTGGGGACTATAGAGTATAAGATAGGAGATGAAATAATAGAAGCGCAAAATACTACACCGGAATCGCTAGATATTGTAAAAATGTGTAAAAAAACTCTAGAAAAAGGAATAAAATACTTGATAATGGAAGTATCATCACATGCGCTAGAACTAGGACGAGTTAGCATGTTAGAATTTAAAACTGCGATATTTACAAATCTTAGTCAAGATCATTTAGATTTTCATAAAACGATGGATAATTATTTTCGCGCAAAAAGCAAATTATTTGAAATGATAGAACAAGGAAAGAAAGGCATAGTGAATATAGATAATGAGTATGGAAAAAAATTGCATGAATCAGATAAAGCAAGATATCTATCATATAGTATAGATAGTAAATCAGATATAATAGGAAAAGTTTTGGAATATAGTAATCATAACATGGAAATAAAGATAACTTATGGAAACCAGGACTATATTTTTAGTACAGAATTAATGGGAAAATTTAATTTATATAATATATTAGGTGCGTTTGGAGCGGGAATAGCTTTAGGATATAGTGCAAAAGATCTAATAGAGCGATTAAAAACCGTAAAAAAAGTTCCAGGAAGGTTTGAAACAGTAAATGAAAGTCAAAATTTTATGGCGGTAGTTGATTACGCACATACAGATGATGGCTTATTGAACATACTGAGTTCATTATCCGAAATAAAGAAAAAGCGAATAATAACTGTTTTTGGAGCAGGAGGCGATAGAGATATAAGCAAAAGACCAAAGATGGCAAAGGCAGCAGCCAAATATAGTGATTATATAATTATAACTTCAGATAATCCACGAACAGAATCGCCGGACAAAATAATAAAAGATATAATGCAAGGAATAGCTGAAGCGAGTTATCCTGAAAAACAATATAAAATTGTCAAAGATAGAGATTTGGCTATAAAAGAAGGTGTAATGCTTGCAAAAGAGGGTGATATATTGCTAGTGGCAGGAAAAGGACATGAAACGTATCAAGTCTTAGGCAAAGAAAAAATACACTTTGATGATAGAGAAGTCATAAAAAAATACATAGCGAGTAAAAAATAATATTTTTTTGCTTTAAAAATAAATAAATATATGATATAATCTTTGTGGTAAAATCGAGAATATAAAGTGAAAGGTAGGGAAAAATATGAAAAATTATTTGATGATTTTTGTATTAGGACTGATATTTTTAGCGTGTGGTACGGAGAATGGGAAAACAGATGCAAGAGCAGTAAAAAAAGAAAATCCAGAAGTGAAAGAGGAGGCGATGGCACAAATGAAGGCAACGATCAAAACAAACAAAGGCAATATAAATCTTATCTTGTTTGCAGAAAAAACACCATATACAGTAGCAAACTTTGTAAATTTGGCAAAGAAAGGTTATTATGATGGACTTGTATTTCATAGAGTAATTAATGATTTTATGATACAAGGAGGTTGTCCTCTTGGGACAGGTACAGGAGGTCCGGGCTATCAGTTCGATGATGAATTTGTAGCTGACTTAAGACATGATAAACCAGGGAAGTTATCAATGGCAAATGCAGGGCCAGGAACTAATGGAAGTCAATTTTTCATTACGCATGTACCGACACCGTGGCTAGATGGCAAGCATACTGTATTTGGAGAAGTAGAAAGCGAAGCTGATCAAAAAGTAGTAGATAGCATAGTAAAAGGAGATAAAATAGAAGAGGTAATTATAGAAGGCGATACAGCAGAATTATTTGAAAAAACAAGTGACAAAATTGAAAAATGGAATGAAGTATTGGATGTGAAATTTCCGGAATTGAATAAATAAGTTTAGATTCAAGCAAGAGCTTTTCTACAAATAAAACTCTTGCTTGACTTATTTGTAGTCAATAGAATTAGTAAAGATACTTAAATTTTATAAAAGCATCGAAATTCAAAGTAAAACTATAAAGGAAGGGTAAAATAATGATTTCCAAAACTAAAAGTATAAAAATAAATGAGAATATAAGTGTGGGAGCAGATAATAAATTGCTTCTAATAGCAGGACCGTGTGTGATAGAAAATGAAGAGATGATAATGCAATTAGCAGATGATTTAGTAAAAATAACTAATGATTTGAATATAAATTTTGTATTTAAAGCATCTTTTGATAAGGCAAATAGAAGCTCGATAAATTCATTTCGAGGACCAGGTCTAGAAAAGGGTATCGAGATACTAAAAAAAGTAAAAGAAAAGAATGGGGTGCCTATAACTAC
>CAZDNU010000309.1:0-3940 GCA_964506865.1 uncultured Fusobacteriales bacterium
TATTTGTTTATTTTTTGACAAATTCTTTTTTTTGTACATAATGAATTTCATAATAACCTTCTTTTGCTATATATTCAAACCAATTCCCATTTGATTTCAATACAAGTTCGTCATCACTGATATACTTTACTTCATATTCATTTGCTTTTGCTAAATTGTGGTAAAAACTCAAAACATCCTCGCTATTAAATTTATCATCGACACTTCCATCTTCGGCTCTCTTTTCAAAACTATAGATAAAATATTGCCCACTTACTTTCACCTTTTCTTGAGTATGACTTATTTTGAACATATGACTTTGATAATCCCTAGAAAACTTTGATGCTGTTTTAAATCCTGCTATTGGCTCTATGAATATTTCTTTTTCATTTGCTGTGATCATACCCCACACACAAATATAGACAAGAAAAATTGCTAATATTTTTTTATTTTGCATTTGCAAAAATAATACCTCCTTCCAATTTGACTTTTTGTAATTCAACGAATATAATACTATTAGCTTTTCAAGCTAAGCAAGAAACAAAAGACTAGTTTATTTCTTTGAAATTGCTATTTACTTTGATAATTTATCTTTAATAAAGGAGTTGTTCTCTAATGAAACGATATTTTTTTATGGGCTTTGGTGTTGGCTTTATCATTGCTGGAATTGTATTTTATACAAATCAAAAAATACAAACACTTCAAATCTCTTCACAAAACCTAGAAAATACAACAAGTAAAGAAACAAAAGAAAAATCTTCTAGTTTCTTAGATTTTGATACTACTCCCAGTGATATAAGTTCCGATAACTTAGATAATCAATCACAAGAGGAAGCAGACGTTTCCAATGACACCAACAACGAAAAATTATTATCTAAAAATAAACCTGATATCAAAAGTACTGTTAATGAAGTCGATAAAAATACTGCGATTTCTGATGACGTTAAAACACAGCCTGAGCTCGATAAGAGTAGTCAAGTCGCCAATGCTGTTGCTAATACAGTTGATGCTAGCGATAATAACGAAAAATCTTTGTCGACTCCTGACAAAGACACAAAAAAAGAAGATTCTATTTCAGCAACTCCTCCAAAAGAAGTTTACTATTACGTTCAACTTCGTTCAAGCCGGCATATTGAAACATGTCGTGACTTAATGGATCAAATCGATGATATAGAAGTAAAAATAATCGATACTGGTGATGTTTACCGATTAATAAGCATAAAAGAATATTCTTACAGTGAGGCACTAAAAGTAGCAGCCCATCTAAAAGAAAAATATAATATCACAACTTATGTAAAAAAGTTTTAGATAAATTATGACTCATTATTTTTCAATTTTTAAGTTTAATACTCCGTTTTTTTGAAATTCTTTTTTATAGTTTTCTTCATATTTTGATATTTTGTCAAAAATATCTGTTTCCTCCAGCTCATTACGTGAATCCTCATCAACGGATTTCTCAAAATCTCTGCTAGCAAGTCGAAATGCTAGTTCGTTCCAGAATGTATATGTATCATATTCTTCAAGACTACTCTGCATAAGATCATCAAATTCTCCACTCATATAGTATTCATCATACTCTTCGTTGTACTCCACCATATCTTCACAGTCATAGTCCTTATAAAATGACAGTATATGCTTCATAAGATCTTCACTTTCTGCATCTCTTTCCATTTTGGAAATATTTGTTACAATCTGCCCCATATACAATAGTTCTGTTAATTTTTTATACTGTTGTCGATTAAGCTCTATTTTCATTATATTGCTGATAGATGTTTCACAATGTAGGTTGTTTTGGAGTTTATTTAGCAAGCTATCAGCTTTTCACCCCCTATAAATTAATAAGTTGACTGTTTTTTTAGCTCCTAATATTTTAACATATTTTTAAAAAAATAACAACACTTAGTGTATTTCTAGTTATTTTTTTATATAATTTTCTGGAAATAGTATTCTCTCTACACCCTCTATAATTATATGAAGTACTACCATATGTATCTCTTGTATCCTATCCGAAGTAGTTCCAGGAATTACAAACTCATAATCACATTTTCCTTTTAACTTCCCTCCGTCTTTACCTAACAATGCCAGTGTAGATATCCCGCTTTGTTTTGCCTGATCTACTGCTTTTATTATATTTGCAGAGTTCCCACTTGTAGACAGCACCACAAGCAAGTCTCCTTCTTTGCCATAAGCTTCTACTCCACGACTAAATATATTCTCAAATCCATAGTCATTGCCTACGCAAGTGATGTGTGCAGGATCAGAAAGACTTATAACCGGCAAGGCTCGTCTATCGTCTCTATATCTACCTGTAAACTCTTCTGCGAAATGCATAGCATCACACGCACTACCACCATTTCCACATATCATTAATTTTCCGCCATCTACAAATATTTTCGCTATTTTCTCTGATATTTCTGTTGTAACTGTTATGTTTTCTGTATTTTCTATAAATTTTTTCAAAGTTTCTAACGTGTTCATATATGACTCAAATATATATTTTTTCATCTATTCCTCCTTGACTTTTTGCTATAATTCCGCCTAAATAATTATACCATCTTTATTTTACTTTATCAAGGGAAATATACGGTGACAGGCACCAAAGTATCAAAAAGTGGATAATTTTGTGGGAACAAAGTGGAAAATCGAATATTTCATGTGGAAAAAGGTGCCTGTCACCACAAAAAGAGACGCACAATTTGCGTCTCTTTTTCATACATTATCTCTATTTAATTTTATCTAAAACTTATCATAATACAGTATTTCCTCTAATTCTCGTCGTTTCGGTGCTGTTTTCTCTTCTGCAGGTTTACCTATTGGCATAGCTGCGATAAATTTATACCCTTCAGGTACTTCTATTACCTTCGCTATCGCTGTATGATCCATAGCTCCAACTATGACACCGCCTAAGCCCATTTCATAAGCACACAAGTTTATATTTTGAAAAGCCAGTCCAAGATCAAACATATCCCAACCATCTAATTCAGTTCGCAATTCTCCATTTTTATAGCCAGCTAACTTTTCTTTTGCGCAGCCAAGTATTATAGCTGAACACTCCAACGACCCTTTTTGTGCAGGATTATTTTCTGAATATAAATTACTAATCTCTTTTATCTTATCTTTATCTTGTACTACCACAAATTCCCATGATTGAGTATTTGCCCATGATGGTGCCCATCTAGCTGCTTCTATTAGTTTTTCTATCTCCTCTTTAGTAACTTTATAGTCCGTAAATTTTCTAATTGTTCTTCTGTTTTTTATTGCATTTTCTACATTCATTACTTTTTATCCCTTCTTTCCAGTTTATCACTTAACTCTTTTATTAATAAATAACTTCTAATCCTCGACTTCAATCTTGCCATAAATACATCTGTTACATATGGTTTTATTATATAGTCATCTGCTCCTATTGATAATATATGCGATATTGTTTTTTCATTTTTAATTGCTGAGACTGCTATTATCACAGCTTTTGAGTTTTTCTCACGCACATTTATTATTACTTCTTCACCTGAGCAGTCTTCTAGAACCATGTCAACTAGATATATATCATATTCTTTTTCAGTTTTTGTGAGGTCTTTACCTTTCTCATAGTAATCGACATTCCATATTTTCTTATCATTAAATATAGTTTCTATTACCTGTCGTTCCAACTGACTGTCATCCAATACAGCTATTTTTAGCCTTTTCAGCTTATTTATCATCTGATCTTCGTTTATAAAATTTTCTATAACTTTGACAATATCATCAATAGAGGTTCTTTTTAGAATATAATCTACAATGCCAAATTCAAATATCTCTTTTCGCTGATCCATTTTTTCGTCACCAGTGATCACAAAAACAGGTATCTGGGCATATCTAATGTCATTAGTCAACTCTTCTAAAAATTTCTTTAAATTACCATTCGGTATCTCCATTGCACTTAACAATAAATCCACATCTTTATTTGATATTACTTTCTTGG
>CAZDNU010000310.1:0-5087 GCA_964506865.1 uncultured Fusobacteriales bacterium
TACGGCTGTTAACCGTATTGTCGCTGGTTCGAGCCCGGCTCGGGGAGCCATTTTTTTTAAAAAAAGTACTTTACGAGAAATTGAATTTATGATATAATAATTTATCAAGGGTATTCCGCTTTTATCTATGTATAAAATGAATAGCTGTAACGAGGGGAGGCATTAGTAACTATGAAAGAAAATTTAATTGAATTGGTAGAAAATCAATATGTAAGAGATGATATACCAGCATTTAAAGCAGGAGATACGATCGAAGTTCACTACAAAGTAAAAGAAGGAAATAAAGAAAGAATTCAAGTTTTTGAAGGTGTAGTAATAAGACTAAGTGGTGGGCAAGTTGCAAAAAATGTTACTGTAAGAAAAGTATCTTATGGTGTAGGTGTTGAAAGAATAATTCCTGTTAATTCACCTTTTGTTGATAAGATAGTAGTTAAGAAAATAGGAAAAGTAAGAAGAGCTAGACTTTACTACTTGAGAGAAAGATTTGGTAAAGCAGCAAGAATAAAAGAAATCAGAAGATAATTATAAAAAAAGCTAGCGTTGTGCTGGCTTTTTTTAAATTATTAGTTGAATTTAGTAGTTGAGCAGGAATATGAAAAAGCAAATAAAAATAAAAAGGAGATAGATAGATGTCAAAATTTAGATTGATTGCAAATATTGTACTTTACTTAGTACTAACTTCAAGTATAATTTATTTATGGATAAATGAGAAAAAAATAGGAAAAAAAATTAAAGAATACAGAAAAAAAACGTCTGAATATATTATAAAGAAACTACATATTAAATCATCTGGCATTCAAAATTTTATACGGAAATTTGTAAATATAACTGAGACATTAGGAACTGCTTTGATACTAGTTTTGATAATACAGTATTTTTATATTGGGAATTTTATGGTTCCAACAGGCTCGATGCTTCCTACGATAAAGCTAAGAGAAAGATTTTTTGGAGATATGGTATCATACAGATTTAGACTTCCTAAACGTGGAGAAATACTGGTATTTAAAGAGCCGATAAGAAATCAAGATTTATATACAAAACGTTTAGTAGGACTTCCGGGAGAAAAAATAACTATTAATGAAAATGGAAAAATCGAGATAAATGAGAAAATAATAGATGGATCAAAATGGGAAAATATAGCATATGGTGATCTTATATATAAAATAAATAGAAACAATATAGAAACTGAAGTTTTTGGAGAAAAGTTGATATATAAACGCCTAGGAAAACTTTTTGGAATAAATAATGCTACTATGTATTCTTATTTAGACGACGCAAAATACTTAGATTTTGATAAAAAGATATTTTTAGATAGAAAAGTTTTTATAAATGGAAAAGAAATCGAAGTATCATTTGAAGGTGATACGCTTTCTATATATATGCCGTATTTAGGTGAAACTATTTATTTTGAAAAGAAAGATTTAGATCCTGTTTTATTTGTAAATGGTGTAGAAATGAAGGGATATGCACGAAAAGATACCTATATTCCAAAAGATATTTCAAGTATACTTACAGACAAGCTTGAAAGTGAGAGTGGCAAAAACATACTTCAATTAGATAAAAGTGGAAATCTTTATTTGAATGGGACAAAAGTAATGAAAGTCAAACGAAGATATACTAAAGTAGGAACTTTGAGCGATGATACGTGGAGAATACCTCGAAAAGGTGATATTTTGGTAATAGAAAAAGGAGGCGACTCCAAGCTTAAATATGGAGAAGATGAGGAAATAAATATAGATGAAATTCAAAAAATGATGGGACAGAATCCAGAAAGTTTGACGTATTTAATTCCGCAACTAAAATTTACTGTTAATGGTGAAACAACTGGTCCTATCTTGGATTTAATGCAAAGAGACGATGTATTGCAAAAATTGAAAAAAAATAATAAAGCAGAAATAAAACTAGAAAATAATTATTATATGGTATTAGGTGACAATACTTCTAATAGTTTTGACTCGAGATACTGGGGATTTGTAAATGAAAGACGTATAAGAGGGAGAACTATTTTTAGATTTTGGCCACTGAGTGAAATGGGATGGGTGAAATAATTGAATGATGAATTATCTGAAATTGTGGACATAGACAAGGAGGTCTTCGAACAATTTTGGGATAGAAAAAGATACGAAAGTATAGTGAATAATCCACAGTATACAATACATAAAATATGGGCAGCGAAAAAAATAGTAGGATTTGCAGTGAGTTTAGATATGATTGACACTTTAGAGGTTATACGAATTGGGGTATTTAATTCATGTAAGCGACATGGATATGGGCAAAAGTTGATGCAAAAAATAGAAAGTCAAGCTTGGAAACTTAATAAACCAAATATATTTTTAGAAGTTAGAAGCAAAAATGAAGCTGCAATAAATTTGTACAAAAAGCTAGGATTTGAAGTAGTAACGATAAGAAAAAACTATTATTCAAATGATATGGATGATGCACTGGTAATGCGAAAAAGGATAGGAGTAAATGGTAATGAATAAAATATATGAAATTTCCGAAAAATATAAATTTCCGAATAAAGATAAACTAAAAGCAAAACTAGAAGAACATTTTTATTTGACAGACTCGGAATTATTAGAGATATTGAATATTTTAAATGAAATTTATATTGTGAAAGATATTGATCCAATAGAGTTTATAGAGGAAGAATATTTTTTGATTGATCAAAATAAAAAGAAAAATGGTAAAAGACTTTTGGATATGATCCGAGGTTATAGATATCCATATATGTCGAAAATCTTAGGGAATCTTAATAGTATAATACGTAAGATAAGCAATAAATCAATGAAAATAGAAGTTCCCAAAAACTTAGAAGGGCAAGGAATAAAAATAGTACTAGATATAAAAAATGAGGCAGATTGGGAAAAAATTTCGAGGGTGCTTATTAAACACGAAAAGGAAATAAAAGAATTAACTCGTATAGTAAATAGAGGTGATTAGTTTGAAAAAATTGCGAGATTATATATTTTTTGTTATATATTTTATAGTTATTTACGCCACAACTTATTTCTATGATATTGAAAAATATGATTTTAGTATTTCACAGCTTTATTTTGGGGCGGTTTTAGTGTTAGTAGCTCTGTCTGCATTACTTTTATATAGATGTTATGTAGTGTTGAAAACTTTTGATTACTTTTATTTTTTCATATCCTATTTCATACTACTTATAATTATGTTTACAATAATACCTAGAAAGCAAACGTTTGTCGGTTTTAAAAATTTTTATGATTATATAGTAAAATATACGGAAATTATATTTTGGACATGGGGCATGTTTATAGTAAGAGAAAAATCTGAATCAAAAAAGTTTATGTTGGCATTTTTTGGAATGCTTACCCTTACTTTCTTTTCAGTAATAATGATACCCGAAGAAAGCTTAGATAAAATAATAACACTTTTAATATATTTACAGCTTTTGTATATGTGCCTGATAACAACGTTTAAGTTAAGAAAAGAATTTTTAAATATATTGGGATTTAAGATAGCTGCAGAAGTTTTTATGATGTTAAATAGTTATACAGATAAATCTGTGTATTTAGTGATTTCATATACGCTTTATATATATTCTTTTATGAAAATGATATACTATCTCAATATTAATTTAAACAGAGGACATTTCAGAAAATTATTGGAAAAAGAGAGAAAAATAAAAAAAATAATCGACATTTCAAATGATGGCATCATAATATTAGAAGATTACTTGATAAATAGAGTGAACAGAAAAGCAATAAAAATACTTGGGATAAAGAAGGGCGAAGATGTAGTAGCAAAAAATATATTTTCAACAATAGATGGTCTAAGAAAAAAAGACTTGAATAAAGCACTAAAAGCTTATCCAGAGGCTGTGACGGTACTTTCCAAAAAATATGGTGAAATTGAAAAAAAATATAAAATAGTGTGTACTAAATTTAAGGGATTTGAAAGTGAAAATATAGTAATAGCAATAAAAGATATGCATGAAATTAAACAAGAGTTAATGTATAAATTTAATGACCAAGTAAAAGCTTTGATATTCATATATCAAGAAAATTATGGATATAAATATATAAGCAATGGAATACAGGATATATTAGGTTACACCCCAAAAGAGTTATACAATAAACCAGAGTTAGCGCAAAAATTTTCTCTAAGTGAAAACGATAATGACTACCTAGAAATATTTAAATTGAAAAAAGAGGTAGTTGATAGAGAAATAAAACTAAAAGATATAAATGGAAAAGTAGTGAGCATACTTGCAAACAGCGGGAAAGTAGAATACGAAGACAAAGAATTTTATTATTTTGTAGGAGTGGATGTAAGTCGTTATAAAGAAAAAGAAATTTCACTGCTGGAAAAAAATGAAGAGTTAGAAGCTATTAATTTGAAAAAAGAGATGGGGATGTCAATTGTTTCGCACGAGATAAGAACACCGATAACAGCAATTATAGGGTTTGTAGAAAATATATTGATCAATAAACATAAAGTTTCTGACAATATACTAAATATGGTACAAAAAATATATAGCAACGGAATACGACTAAAAGAGCTTATTAATAATCTGCTGGATTATAATAAAATAAATGCAGGCAAGATGGACTTGTATCCTGAAAAAATAGATACAAAAGAGTTGATATCAGAAGTGATGTTGAACAATGAAATGCTTATGGAAATAAAAAATATAAGTGTAAAACAAAATTTAAAAAATAATATATCAGCATATGTAGATTCTGGGATGTTGTACCAGATAGTAAACAATATTGTAAGTAATGCGATAAAATATACTGAAAAAAATGGGAAAATAGAAGTATGCAATCGAATTGAAGGTGATGATGCAGTTATAGAAATAAAAGATAATGGGATAGGCATAAGTGAATCAAATAAAGATAGAGTATTTCAGGCATATGAAAGAGCAAAAGGAATGAAAGAGAAAGGTACAGGCTTAGGCTTGGCATTAACAAAACGACTAGTAGAGGTAAATAATGGGGAGATAAAATTTGAATCACAGTTAGGACATGGAACGACATTTTTTGTATATTTGATGTATACATGGTCAAAATTTACTCAAATACCTCAAACTTCGATAGTGTAAAATAATTGTAGGAAAA
>CAZDNU010000311.1:0-12097 GCA_964506865.1 uncultured Fusobacteriales bacterium
TAAAGGGCCTGATTTTCCAACTGGTGGTATAATAAATGGAAAAAAAGGCATAATAGAAGCCTACAAGACAGGACGAGGCAAAGTACGTGTACGAGGAAAAGTGAAAATAGAAGATCATAAAAATGGAAAAGAAGCCATAATAATAAATGAGCTTCCATATCAAGTTAATAAAGCTAGAATGATTGAAAAGATAGCCAATCTTGTAAGAGATAAAAAAATACGAGGCATTACTGACTTAAGAGATGAATCGGATAGAGATGGTATAAGAGTAGTAATAGAATTGAAAAGAGGCGAAGAAAGTCAACTTATATTAAATAAACTTTATAAATACACTGAGCTTGAAAATACTTTTGGTATAATAATGTTAGCTCTTGTAAATAATCAGCCAAAGGTATTAAATGTAAAACAAATACTAACGCACTACATAAATCACAGATTTGATGTTGTAACAAGAAGAACACAGTATGAATTAGATAAGGCTGAAAAAAGAGCACATATATTAGAAGGTTTTAGAATAGCTTTAGATAATATAGATGAGATTATAAAAATAATAAGAGCTTCATCTGATGCCAAAGAAGCAATCTCTAAATTAACAGAAAACTTTAAATTGACAGAGATACAATCAAAAGCAATATTAGATATGAAACTTCAAAGGTTAACCGGTTTAGAGAGAGATAAAATAGAAGCAGAATATATGGAGCTTATAAAAAAGATAGCAGAATTAAAAGAAATATTGGCTAGTAAAGAAAAAGTATATGAAATAATAAAATCAGAATTAGAAGAAATAAAAGAAAAATTTGGTGATAAACGAAGAACAGAAATAAAAGCACATGCAAAAGATATAAGTATAGAAGACTTAATAAAAGATGAAAAAGTTATAGTTACTATTACGAACAAAGGATATATAAAAAGAATGTCATTGGATAAATACAAAGCTCAAAATAGAGGTGGCAAAGGGATCTCAGCACATAGTACAAGCGATGATGATTTTGTGGAAAACATGTATACAGCAAGCAACCTAGATAATTTGATGATTTTCACAAATAGTGGAAAAGTATATAATTTAAAAGTATATGAAATTCCCGAAAGCTCGAGACAAGCTCGTGGAAAACTTGTGGCAAATTTAATAAATTTAACAAGTACTGAGAGAATAAGAACTGTACTTTGTGTAAGAGATTTTTCGGAGAGTAAAAATATATTCTTTTTAACTAAACATGGTATTGTTAAAAAGACAAACTTAAAGTTATTTCAAAATATAAATAGATCAGGATTACGAGCAATAAACCTAAGAGATGGAGATGATCTAATATATGTAGGTATAACTACAGGTGCAAATGAGATATTTTTAGCAACGAAAAAAGGTTACTCTATAAGATTTAATGAAAGTGATATAAGATCAATGGGGCGAACTGCAGCAGGTGTAAAAGGTATAAATCTTCGAAAAAATGACGATGTAGTATCTGGAATAGTTATACAAAATCCTGAACATACAGTCCTTACAATAACAGAAAATGGATATGGAAAACGGACTCACTTCAATGAGTATAACACTCAATCAAGAGCTGGAAAAGGAGTTATAAACATAAAAATAAATGAAAAAGTAGGAGATGTAGTAGAAGTAAAAGAAGTAGAACCACAAGATGAGTTAATGTTGATAACTATAAACGGAATATTAATAAGAACTTCTGTAAGTAATATATCAATAATTGGTAGAGCTACTTCTGGAGTAAGAGTAATGAAAGTAGGTCGAGACCAAAGAGTTGTGTCAATTGTAAAAATATGTACAGAAGAAGCTGTAGTAAAAGAAGAAGAGAATCCAAAATTATTTTAAGAGAAAAAAGACTAGTTAGGTAGAGATGCCAACTAGTCTTTTTTTGTAAAAAAAACAAAAAATCTCACAAAAAGTTTTCCACAAAGATATATAGTTATGAACAAAGCAAAAAACTTTTCCACTTTTTAACATTTTTTTCCACAATTGATAGATTTTGTGAATAACTTTGATTAAAAATCTTTCAAAAAATGAGTAATTTTTAAAAAAAACCTTTGAATTTTATCATATTTTATAGTATAATACTCTTTGATGTAATACTATAGTGAAAAAAATATAATAAAATATTTAAAATTAAAAAAATATATAATTCAGAGAAGGGGTGAAGGAATGTCAAAGGTTGTATTAAAGGATATAACTAAGGTTTATCCAAATGGTTTTAAAGCGGTTCATGGTCACAATCTAGAAATAAAAGACGGTGAATTTATGGTGTTTGTAGGGCCATCAGGTTGTGCAAAATCAACAACATTACGAATGATAGCAGGCCTGGAAGATATAAGCGAAGGCGAAATAATAATAGGGGATAGAGTAATAAATAACTTAGCTCCTAAAGACAGAAAAATAGCAATGGTGTTTCAAAACTACGCGTTATATCCACATATGGATGTAAGAGCTAATCTAGCTTTTGGTCTAAAATTAGCAAAAGTACCAAAAGAAGAGATAAACAAAAGAGTAGAAGAAGCAGCGAAAATACTAGGTATAACAGATCTTCTTGACAGAAAACCAAAAGCGATGTCAGGAGGGCAAAGACAAAGGGTAGCAGTGGGAAGAGCAATAGTAAGAGACCCGGAAGTATTTTTGTTTGATGAACCACTATCAAACTTAGATGCCAAACTAAGAGTACATATGAGGGTAGAACTTACAAAACTACATAAGAAATTGAAAACAACAATGATCTATGTAACGCATGACCAAGTAGAAGCGATGACAATGGGAGATAGAATATGCGTAATGGAATTGGGAAGAATCAAGCAAGTAGATACACCAATAAAATTATATAATGAGCCACAAAATAAATTTGTAGCTGGCTTTATAGGATCACCATCAATGAATATAGTGGAAGGAAATCTAATGTCAGAAAACGGAGAAGTATATATAGTCACTTCTGATAATATGAAATTACGACTACCAAAAGAAAAAGCAGCAAAAGTGGAAAGTCATGTAGGAAAAGAGGTATGGTTTGGAATAAGACCGGAACATATAGGATCTTATGAGACGCATCCAAATGAAACGGATAACTATATAAAAGCAGAAGTATATGTCGTAGAACAAATGGGGAATGAAGTATTTGTATACTTTAGTCCAGGACAAAATCAATACATATCAAGATTGGAATCAGGAGTAAGAGTAAGCTCTGGCGAACAATATGAATTATGGTTTGATATGTCAAAATGTCATATATTTGATAAAACTACTGAAGAAAACATAAGTTTATAGTTAATAAAAAATGCTTTATTGAAAGGAGTGGATTTTTTTGTCTCAAGAGATACAGAATACCGGTAGCAGTAAAAAGATACTTTGGTTTGGGTTTACTGTAATTAGTTTTACAGTATTTATTTTAGGATTAATACTACTAATTCTTGGAGTAGTAAACCCAAATATATCAGAGATGATACAGGTTGCTGGTATGAATTCGGCAGTAATAGGATTTACATTTATAATATTAGGAATAATATGTGTATTCTTTGGTATAACCAAGACTGTACATAGTATGAGTATAGAAGTCAGAAGAAAATACAAGAATTTGGGAACAGCATATGCGTATATATCACCTGCAATAATAGGAATGGTTGTACTTGTATTTTTCCCATTAGTATTTGGGGTATGGATAGCATTTACCAACTATAGTAGAGAAGTAGCACTTACAAGTAGTGAGTTTGTATTTCCTACATTAGAAAGATTTGGACGAGTATTTATGAGTAAAAACTCGGATTTTTGGGATATATTCTTTGTGAATATATGGTGGACAGTAATAAATATAATTTTTGCAGTATCAATAGGTGTAGCACTGGCACTTATACTAAACAGAGAAGAGATGAAATTTAAAAAAATATATAGAACTTTATTAGTATTGCCATGGGCAGTACCAAACTATGTAACAGCATTAATGTGGAGAGCGATGTTTCAAAAAGAATTTGGTGCAGTAAACCAAATTTTTAGCCCACTTTACGACGTATTTGGTATAGAAAATTTACAATGGCTAAGTAAATCGTATATAAATCTAAATTGGATGAGAGAGATACCTGTATTAGGTCCAGCTTTTATAAATATATTTGGGCTTAAAGGCTATCTTATATCATTACCATTGATAGCAGTAATAATTGTAAATGTTTGGCTAGGATTTCCTTTTATGATGGTAGTGGCATTAGGTGGTTTGCAGTCAATCTCAAATACATACTATGAAGCAGCAGAGATAGATGGAGCCACAAAATTACAAAAATTTAAATATATTACATCTCCACTATTAAAACCAACAATGATACCTGCTATAATACTTAGTATCATATGGACATTTAATCAATTTAATGTAATATACCTTGTTACAACAGAAGACAAAATGTCGATACTTGTTGTAAGTGCGTATAGAGAAGCATTTGAAAAAGGAAGATATTCGTATGCCGCGGCTTATTCGGTAATCATATTTATAATACTTGCAGGATATAGTATCGTAACTATGAAGATATCTAAAGCAACTGAGGAGGTGTACTAATGGCAGGTAAAAAATATACAAAACCGGAAATGATAAGAAGTTTGATTGTAGTTATAGTTGCATTAGTAGTTATGATATTTGCTTGGAATTACATGTCAAAGGCTACAGTGAATGGAGTCATAAATAGTGTAGAGGTATCTGGAAAATATTTTTCAAATAAATTAATAGATGAACTTCAAAAAGATTTTGAAGATAAGGAAAATATAAATTTTGCACTAAAAGCAGTAAAAGAAAAATTAAATACAAAAGCTATTGATGAAGTAAAAAATGCGAAAAATGCAGTAACTGCTTTAGAAAGAAAAAATAAAGAGTTAACAAAGCTATTAAATGATAGAAAAAAAGAAACAGAGAGAATGCCTAAAAAAATAGATAACATAGAAAGAAAAATTGCAAAAGCTGATATTGAGGAAGAAAAAGAAGCTTTTGAACAAGAAAAACTATATTTAGAAAAAAGATTACTATCAATGCAAGATGAAGTAGAAGAGATAAAAATAACAATTCCTGAAAATGAAAAAAAGCTTAGGGAATTAAAAAAAGAGCTTGAAATAGTAGAAAAAAGAAAAAAAGATGCAATGAATAAGTATGGTATTTCACAAGAAAACTTCGACGAAATATCTTCGCATAGTTTAAATAATATAGCAATATGGTCTAAAAATGAAGATCCAGAATACAATGATAAAATAGTAAATGAGTATCATACGCGTAGCAAATTAATGACTAGAAAAATAGGATCTAAAGTGATTACACCTAAAAATCTATATGGTGTAGAATTAGGCAAAAAAGTGGATAAGCGTGAAGTAAAAAATTTCTTTAAGCTTAGAATAGAAAATGAAGAAATTGAAGAAAATTTTGATGAGATATCAGGTTATTTTGTAGAAAATATATCATCTGTACTAGAAAATGAAAATAGAGAAATGATACATGCGCTTTCAAAATTTACAATAAACGAAAAAGATTATCTGCTTGATTTGCAGTATTCGAAAAGATCAGTAAAAGAAACAAGAATTGAGCAACAGATACAAAAACAAACAATAATTTTGATTGCAATATTTTTAGCATTCTTATTTGTATATAGTATATTACTTGATAGAAATTTATTAATGCATGTTTTAGTTTTTTATGTATTGATATTTACTTTGTATCCGTTGACTTGGGTAATGAGTCTTACTTTGAAAAGTAACAACTCATTAGGAGGAACTTCACTAAATCCGATTCCAGAAAACCCTACATTGGATAACTATAAGTTGGCTTTATTAAACAAGAAGAAACTTAAAGTAGAAGGTATGATACTCGAAAAAATGGAAGAAGGACCAAACAAAGCAAGGTTATTAATACTTGAGGAGATAAACCGTAATGGTACCGAATTTGCTGTTGCAGATCAAGTATTAAATGGATATAAAAATAATGAAGCTAGTATTTTAAGCATAAATGCTAAAGGTTTAGAAGAAAACTATAAGAAGATATATACTTATATAATGGAAGCGAAACAAGAATCAGATAAAATCTATAGTACATATAGAAATCTAGAACAAAAAGCAAAAAGTGAAGGACAACTAATTAAAGGTTATGATGAATTTTCTGAGATAAGAACAAGTGGGAAAATGATAGCTGGAAAATACAAATCAGCTTATAAATATGCAAAAAGAATTAAAAAAATTGTAGAAAAATCTCAGAATGAATACTCAGGCAATGAAGCTGACTACTTGAAGATATTAAATGCAGCAAATAATTTTAGCAGAACATTGAAAAATTCGATTGAGAGATTTAATAATCTAGGAAAAGATTATAGCTTAAAAATCACAACAAATGATGTTCACACAGTTTATAATGTGTTTGATGAAAGTAATAAAAACATTTTTGAAAAAGATAGTACAAAACTTTATATTGAAGAAGAGGTAGAGAAGCGAATATATGCTGGTAAAGATATAGAAATGATAACAAATAAATACTATATTACCTTTAAATCAGTACCAAATGAAAATTTGGCTATGGATCGACAAATATATAATATAGAATATTATACTAGACAAAATGTATTGTTTATGTCAGGGATAGGGAACAGTTTGTTTGTGGCAATATTAACATCACTTTTAGGTATGATGTTGTCATCGGCAGGAGCGTATGCATTCTCGAGATTTAGATTCCCTGGACGTGAAGGATTTATGATGTCTTTCTTAGTAACACAGATGTTCCCGAATATAATGATGCTAATACCACTGTACATAATATTTGGAAACTTAGGTTTGATTAATACGTTTAAAGGTCTAATACTTGCATACTCAATAACAGCATTGCCATTTAATATATGGAACTTAAAAGGTTTCTTTGATACAGTACCAAAAGATTTAGAAGAAGCGGCTTTAATTGATGGTTGTTCGGCATCACAGACTTTTTATAAGATTGTATTGCCATTATCATTACCATCACTAGCAATATCAGGATTGTTCTCATTTATGGGTGCATGGAATGAATATATAGTTGCAGCAACCTTTATGAACGAAGAAACAAAATATACAATACCAGTAGTAATCAAAATGCTAGTAAGCTCAAACAGTGTAGATTGGCCAATGTTTGCAACAATGTCAGTGTTAGTATCTATACCGGTTATAATTGTGTTTATGATGTCACAAAAATATCTTGTAGGTGGATTAACTGCAGGAGGAGTAAAAGGCTAGGAAGTGAAATAAAAATATATTATCATGTAAAACTATTAATACTAAGGAGGAGAAAAAATGAAAAAGAAGTTAATTTTTATGGTAGCTGTACTGTCGTTGATTATCTCAACACAAATGATGGCTAAAACAGTAAAACTATGGTATGCATGGACAGGGCAAGAAAAAGAGGCAATGTTAGGATTGGTAGCAGAATACGAACAACTATCAGGAAACCAAGTAGATGCACTAATGGTACCGTTTGATGCACTGCAAGGAAAATATCAAACAATGGCACCTCAAGGTCAAGGACCAGATGTAGTAATTGGACCAGCTGACTGGGTAGGACCTTTTGTTACTCAAAGTCTTTTAGAACCAATTGATGGATTTGTAAAAGAGAGCGACAAAGATGAATTTATAGAAACAGTTTTTGAGGCTTGTAAATATAATGATAAATTATATGGATTACCAGAATCATTTAAAAGTGTGGCTTTAATATATAACAAAGATTTAGTACCTGAGCCACCAAAAACAACAGATGAGTTAATAAAAATAGGAAAAGAATTGACAAATGAAGAAGAATCACAATTTGGATTAGTATATGATATGGGTAACTACTATTATCATATCCCGTGGATAGGTGGATTTGGTGGAAACGTATTGGATGAAAATAATAATCCAACTTTTACTAGCGAACCTCAAATAAAAGCGGCAGAATTCATGATGAGTCTTCAAACAGATCCAAATAAAATAATGCCGGAAGAAGTAGATTACAATGTTATGATGACATTGTTTAATGATGGATTAGCAGCGATGATAATAAATGGTCCTTGGGTAATAGGAGATCTAATAGAATCAGGTGTAAACTTTGGTGTAACAAGAATACCTCAAGTATCAGAAACTGGTAAATGGCCAGCACCGCTTGTAGGGCCAGAAGTAGTAATGATGTCAGCTTATACAAAAGATAAAGATTTGTCATATGACTTGATTAGTTTTCTTACATCAAAAGGAGCTCAAACAAAAATGGCTGGTGTAGGACATCTACCATCAAGAAAAACTGTATATGATGAAATATCAGTACAAGCTAGTAAAGTATATGACTACATTACTGGATTTAGAAGTCAAGCCGAAGTAGGAACACCAATGCCAACAGTACCTGAAATGAATGCAGGTATATGGTCAAATGGTGGAACAATGCTTTCGCAAATACTTTCAGGAGACGCAGAAGCAGAAGCTGCAGGTAAATTTTCACAAGAAAAAGCAGTAGAATCAATAAAAGAATTTAGAAATCAATAAAAAAACTTCTTGTATTCAACATAAGAATAAAGTTTAAGAAGATTAATAAAACTATAAACGCGGGGTACTTAGTACCCCGGTTTATATATAAGCATTTAAATTATAAGTGCTTATATATAAACCTTTTAATTTAGAATATAAATTTATATTCTAAATTAAATTGTAATAAAATTATAAAGGAATTTAGAAAAAATGTCGTATATTTAATATGGTTTAAATTTTACTAATATAGTAAAGTTTAAAAAACTAATACAATAATATTGATTAAAATTTTTGACAGTTATAATTTTAATTATGCTAGTATAGAGAAAAAGCGTTACATACAAATAAGGAGGTAAATATGAAACTAAAATCAAAGTTAATATTTTTTAATTTACTGGCTATTGGAGTGGGGATATCTATAGTAAGTGGAGTCTTATATTATATAAGTGTATCAAATATAGATAAAATGTCAGACAACCTCTTGAAAAATCATGAAAGGACTTTAAATGAAAAGCTTACAAAAGCAGTAAATATTTCTAAAAATATATTAGAAGATAGAAAAGAACTTTTGTTAAATGAAGCAAGAATAATAGCAAATCACCCAGATGTTATTAATTCGGTAGTATTTGGATTAAACAAAAGAAAAAAAGATTTTGGAAATTTTATAGAAGACGAGGATAGTAGCAAGGTATTTTTAGAATACAAAAAAGCAAACAAGCTTTCTTATATAAGACTTGGAACAACAATGCAAACCTATGTCTATGGTTCTGGCGAACCTGAAGAACAAGTAGAAATAACTGATAAAGAGGGACAAGTTCTTACAAAAACTCGAGGCTTAAAAAGTGAGATGCGAGAAAAAAACAAATCTTCTAATATACTAGAAGTATTAGAAAGTAAAAATAATGTAGAAGTAATCGATCTTACATCAAGTGAAGACAATTCAAACATCATGATAAAGGCGTATACTAGAATTTATAGAGATCTAACAAGCGGAGACAGCACAGGAGTTGTAATTACAAGTATACCAATAGATCTAAATTTTGCAAATAAAATAAAAAGTATAACAAACACTGAAGTACTGCTTTATACTAACGATCAATTCTTAGCAGGAACTTTCTTTGATGTATCCACCAACAAAGAAATGAAATTTGAAAAAGAAAGTGAAATATATGATAAATTTAAAAAGGCAGAAGAAGAAGATAAAGAGATAAAAATAGAACTAAAAAGTAAACCGATAACAGTTGCTGCAATTGCAGAGGCAGAAGAAGAAATAGAAGTTCAAATAGAAGATTTAGAAAAAGAGCTACAAGAAGGTAATGAGATACCAGAGGAGACTTTAGAAAAAATATTAACTCATGAGTCATATAGATTTGCTTATCTTCCTATTGAAAATTCTAAGGGAGAAATAGTAGGAATGCTTGCAGTAGCATCTTCTGAAAAGCAACTGGCAGAATCGATAATGGAAGCAGAAGAAGCAAGAGCGAGTATCAAAAGATTAGTAATACTAAGTTCTTTGGGAATATCTTTTGGTGTATTACTGATAGTTGTAGTAGTTTTATTTATCATATCAGAAAGCATAACAAAGGGAATAAGAAAAGTATTGGATGTAGTAGAAAAAGTATCAGAAGGTGTATTAACAGAAAAAGTAAATGTTAATACAAATGATGAAGTAGGGCAGCTGGCAAGCGGGATAAATAACATGGGAAATAACCTAAAATTGATGGTATATCAGATTACTGATATGTCTGAGAGGATAGCGTCTTCCACAGAAGAGATATCAGCTACATCGGAGAGTAATAAAAGCTCAATGGAAGAAATAGTAGGTATATCTGATGATATTCAAGAAAAAACATCAGAACAAATGCAGATGATCGATGAAGCGGTTGAATTTATTAGTCAGATAAATAATGGTATAAAAGAGATAGCGTTGTATTCCGAAAATGTGACGTCAAAGTCACATGACTCTACAGAAATAGCAAAAGCTGGAGGAAAATCTGTCAAAGATGCCATAGATTCCATTAATAATATAAAAGCAACAGTAATGGAAACTTCGAATATAGTAGATATCTTACAAGAAAAAACAGAAGTTATTGATAAAGTTATAACTGTAATTACAGGAATTGCCGAACAAACCAATTTGTTGGCACTAAATGCTGCAATAGAAGCAGCAAGGGCTGGAGAAGTAGGGAAAGGCTTTGCTGTCGTTGCTAGTGAAGTAAAGAAACTTGCAAATCAGTCAGCAGAAGCAGCAGAAGAGATTAGAAAAATAATAGTAGGAATACAGGATGAGGCAAAAAATGTAACGGTTAGTGTAGACAAAGGTATAAAAGAAGTAGAAAAAGGTGTAGCAATAAGTAGAAATGCAGGAGAAGCATTGGAAAAAATAATAAAAGCAGTATATGATACTACAGAAATGGTTACAAAGATTACAGCTTCTACGGAAGAGCAGTCTGCAAGCTCTGAAGAATCAATGAGAATTATTAATGAGATATCAATACAGTCTAGCTCAAATAATGAGGTATCAATGAAAATATCAAATGAGGCCAAAAATAGACTTGCTGGTGTAAAAGAGATAGTAGAAGGTGTAAACAATATACTTGGAAGTGCAGAAATGTTGAATAGTATGGTAGAAGTATTTGAAATAGGTGAAAATTTTGATATGGCTGAAGAGCTAAAAAAAGATCTGGAAGAATATAAAAAATAATATAAAACTGGATATAAAATATAAATTGCCAGTTCGATTAAGAGGAGGCTTTCAAAAGTGGATTTAGTGGAAGAGAATAAAGGCTTAGAGCTCAAAAATAAAACTAAGCCAAAACTCTTTTTCAAGAATACACTTTTGTATAGCTCCTAAATATATCGAAATGGCAATTTTTTTATTAATTTAATTTTGAAAAAGTATATATTAAAAAAAATTAATAAAAAAACACTATCATTTTTTGTATATATTTTATATAATGTATATTGTAAACTTAGAAAACAATATAAGGAAAAGTAAAATAATATCTAATAAACTAAACCAACAAAATATATAAACTACATGGGAGGTAAAATTATGAAGAAACTAACAAGATTAATTCTTGGATTTTTTATTTTATTTTCTGCAGCATATGCAGAATTTGAAGATGTACCAAGTGATCATTGGGCAAAAGAAGCAGTAGAAAACTTACAGGACAAAGATTTATTTAGCCCAAAGTTTATACAAGAAAAGCAATTTGAAGGTGAAAAAACTCTAAGTAGGTATGAGATAGCATTTATGTTGTATTCAAATTTAAAACTTACGGAAAACGAATTTAGTGAAAAAGCATCAGCAGAAGACTTTGAAATACTAAAAAGATTAACTTATGAATTTGCACCGGAGTTGCAGTCATTGGGTGGAGATGTGGATTTTATAAAAGAGAAATTATCAAAACTAGAAAAAGAAGTAAATGAAAATGCTAAAATGAAAAGTCGAATAAATAACTTAGAAGATTACTTAAAAAAAGTAAGATTTAATGGAAACATATACGCAGGTCAGGAAGCAGAATACAAAGACCAACTTGACGGATTAGAAAAGATGAAATATGATGCAAAATTTTTATTTCATATAGATCCAGTAGAAAATATAGACTTGAAATTGAGATTACGTAC
>CAZDNU010000312.1:0-7678 GCA_964506865.1 uncultured Fusobacteriales bacterium
GGAAAAATAAACGGAATTTATTGTGCCATAAAAGGGTTATCAAAAATCTAGTAATTATTGGAGTCAAAATATTTTTCCTACAAAAACTTGACACTAACATAAAAAAAGGAAAATGAAATTTTATTTGTAAATATATATTAGTGTAAGATTCCAGACTGTATTAGCAAGGAGGAGCTTATGAAAAAAGGCTTAAGCATCAAAGTAAAATTATTATTAACTTTTTTAGGTACAATATTAATTATGTTGATTTTTATTTTATTTTCATCAGTACATATTGTCGATATACGTTTTGCAAAGGTGAAAAGTAATTTGGAGGAAAATATAGATGGCTTATCAGAAGATATAAATAAAGGATTGCAAAGTAGAAGCGATGAGATGATACAAGCTAAGCAGAATGAGATTGATAATATATTGAAAAATTCAAATATTATGGCGAAATATGCATTGCAAAAAGAAATAGAGGCTCTAGCAAGAAAGATAAAAATTATAGCAGAAAAAAATGAGATTAGAGAAGCGGTAATCAATGGATTGTTTAGATCAGGAAGCTTAAATAAGAAGACAAAAAGTAACCGCTACATACAAGAATATGAAAAATCTAAGTCAAGATTAAAATATATTTCACTTTTAAACAAGCAAAAGACATCTGGATGGCCTGACAAAACTAATGTATCTTTGGAAGTATTTGATGAAAAGGGTACAGTATTGGCCCGGACTAGGATGCATAAAAAATTTAAAGAAAAAAATAATTCTAAATATATAAGAGAAATATTATCAACAGGTATGTATGCAGAAATAAATAAGGTTATATCTAATGAACAAGGTATAGCAGTCAAAGTTTATTCTAGAATTAGCGAAAGTTTCTCAAAAACAAAAGGCGGCATAATTGCAACTAGATATTTTGATAATGATTTTGCTGATATGCTTAAAAATCAAACTGGAATTGATACGATAATATATAACAAAGGAAAATTTTTGTCTTCTTCATTTTTTGATAGAAATAGCAGAAGAGTATTTCGTAATAGAAATGATATATTTGATAAATTTAAAAATGGCGAGATATCACATGTATTCGAAAATATGAAAATACAAAACTCTAGCTCAAGTGAGTTTTATAGAATATATTATACGCCAATACAAGCTGATAATAATGAAGTAATAGGGATAATAGGGTATTGTTTTCCATTTACAGGATATGAAGTAATGAAAAAACAAGTTCTTGAAGAAGAAATAATAATGTATAGACAGTTTGATAATTTACTGAAACATATATACAGCGATATTGATAGAGATGAAAAGAACCTGAAAAAATATTTTTTTATAAGTCTAGCACTTATTATATTAATATCATCCATATTATTTACAATTATATTTAATATATTGATAAGCAAAGTTGTAATTAATACTATAAAACGAGTTTCTAATGGACTGAAAGAGTTGGCGGAAGGAAAAGGAAGACTTGGATTTTTGAAAATAAGATCAAATGATGAGCTGGGCGAATTAACAGAACATTTTAATAATTTTGTAGATAATTTAAATTTTGTAGTCACTGAAATAAAAGATGGGGCGATGATTATAGCGACATCAACAATGGAAATAAATGCTGGTAATAGGCAGTTAGCAATTAAAGCTAATATGCAAGATGAAAGCATAAAAAAAACTTTTCAAAATATAAATGAAATACGAGATATTGTGAAAAAAAATGCTGGGATAACAGTCATAGTAAACGGTATGACGAATAATGCTAAAAAAATAGCAGAAGAGGTAGGAGAATCAGCAAGAGAATTAAATGAATCAATGCATCGAATAAAGGAAAGTTCAAAACAGATCGAAGATATCTTAGGTGTTCTGAATGAAATAACTTTTCAGACAAAGCTACTAGCTATAAACGCAGCGGTAGAATCTGCTAGGGCAGGCAAACAAGGTAAAGGTTTTAGTGTAGTAGCGACTGAGATAAAAAATCTAGCAGTACGTAGTAGTGATGCAGCAAAACAAATAAAAGAATTGATTGGTGAGAATGTAGACAAAGTAGATGCAGGAGATATAACAGCAAAAAGGTCTAATGGGAATATAGAAAAAATAATAGAGGAAGTAAAGAACATAAATAATGTCATAAAAGGTATAGCAAAGTTGACAGAAACTCAAAATAAAGAAACAGAAGAGATAATTAAAGAAATAAAAAACATAAAAGATATGATTGGTGAAAATAAACTAACAGCTGAGGAAATATTTGAAATGACGGAAATCTTAAACACAAAAGCATTTCATTTTAGAAAGTTAGTTAATTTTTTTGCAGGGGATAAAATAGATGGTGAAAATGAATTACGTGAAATAGGAAATGCCGAAATTAAAGATTAATCATTTGACGCAAAAAATGATTTTAATATATATTTGATAAAAAGTGGGGGGGAGCACTGAAGTTAATTTTCAGGTGCTGATAAAACCTCACTTTTTAGTTTTCGAATTATTGATTTAGTAAATTTCCAAATATTGTAACTATTTATATAAATTACTAAAGGTTTTTTCCTGTGGCTATGAAATAACAAAAAAAGATAACAAAAACAGACTACATTTTGATATCTTGGGAATAAGAATGTAAAAGTCTTGCAGAAACAAAAAAAAGGTGCTAGAATATAATTAAAGAGACAGACAGGAAACTGAATTAATATTGCTACTTTTAATTTAGAATAAAATTAAAAAAAAGATGATCATAAAATTAAATAGTACTGTATAGCTTATGTTAGGTTCTAAAAGTTAACAGAAATTGAAGATATATTAGGAGGAAAAATGGGGACAAATACAAAAAAAATAAAAATTGGGAAACTATATATTGGTGGTGGAGAAAAGATTATAATTCAATCAATGGTAAACAAAAATCCACACAACGTAACTGAAATAATCAATCAAATATTGGAATTAGAAAGTGCTGGTTGTGAAATGGTTCGAATAACAGTTCCGAATGAGTTAGCAGCCCAAAACATAAAAAAAATAAAAGAAAATATAAATATTCCATTAGTAGCAGATATACATTTTAATTACAAATTGGCATTATTAGCAATAGAAAATGGTATAGATAAACTAAGAATAAATCCTGGAAATATAGGGGACGATAGAAATATAAAAAAAGTAGCTGATATGGCTAATCTAAAAGGGATACCAATAAGAATAGGAGTAAATTCGGGATCAATAGAGCGGGCTATACTTGAAAAACATGGAAGACCATCAGCTGAAGCAATGGTCGAAAGTGCTATATATCATATGAACTTGCTAGAAAATTTTGGGTTTTATAATATAGTATTATCACTAAAGTCAAGCAATCTTATAGAAATGTATAAAGCGTATAAAATTATAGCAAACAAAGTGAATTATCCATTGCACCTCGGAGTAACTGAAGCAGGCACGTTTGTACAGGGAACTGTGAAATCAGCAATAGGAATAGGCGCCTTGTTGCTGGAAGATATAGGCGACACAATAAGGGTATCACTTACAGAGGATCCAGTGGAAGAAATACGTGTGGCAAAAGAGATATTGAAGGTCACAGGTCATAGAAAAGAAGGGGTGGAGATTATATCCTGTCCGACTTGTGGTAGAACCAAGATAGATTTAGTGAATCTAGCAAAAAAAGTAGAAGAAGAATTTAAAACATATAATAAATACATTAAGATAGCAGTAATGGGATGTATTGTAAATGGACCAGGTGAAGCAAAAGAAGCAGATATTGGAATTGCGGGTGGGGAAAAGGAAGGAATAATATTTAAGAAGGGTGAAATAATAAAAAAGGTACCTGAAGAATATTTGTTAGATGAACTTCGAAAAGTAATTTATGATTTGGAAGGGGAATAATGTGATAATATCTTACCATGACTACAAAGAAAGTATTATACAAAATGTTGTCAAAAATGAAAAATATAGCCAAGGTACAGTTTTTGTTTTTGAAAATATTAAGTCAAAGAAAATTGCTGTTAAATATTATAATAAAGACAATTTTTCAGAAAAAAATCTATTTCTAACATTTGAAGAATTCAAGGAAAGGGTACTACTTTCTGAAAGAATAGTATTACGTGAAGAAAAACCGGCTCTTTTGTTTTACAAATCAATACCATCTTGGATAAAGGAAGAGCTAAATATAAATAATTATTATGATGTGATTGATATTGCATATAATTTTATAAATTTTTATGCAGAATTGAATGATTATGGGATAGAAAAATTAGAAAATTTAAATAAATGGCAAAAAAAAATGTATGATTATTTTGAAATAATTAAGGAAGAATTTTATAAGTTACTTGAGGAAAAAGGATATATTTTAGCACATCAAGTAAATAATTTCAAATATTTAAATCTAAAAATTTTTACTGGGTACAATCAAATAGTCTATGTAAATATAATTAAAAGTACAAAATTTGAAAAAAGACTTATAAAGATGATTGAGGCCAAAGGTTTTCAAACATATTATGAATTACAAATAAAAAAATATGACTTTAACGAAGAAACTTTGGAGATAGAACAGCTTAGTTTTCCCGAAGACTTAAATATAGCATACATAGAATCAGATAGTGAGGAAATAGATCTTTTAAATTTATTTAAACAAATTAGGGAGAAAGATAATCCAAAGGTAATTTCGCCTGATCTTGAATTTATAAAATCTAAAAAGTATTTATCAAAAAACAAGCTACAAGTAGAAGAAAAATATGACTTTACGGATACGAGTATTTATAAATTTTTGTCCTGTCTTTATGATTTGATAAGTAGTCTAGAAAAAAATGGAAAATATAAACTTTATAAAATATCGGACTTAATCCTAGCTTTTGAAACAGAGATATTTCGAAGTTATTATCAAATTGATTATGAAATGTATCATAAACTTTTGAAGCTATCAAACGAATCATATATATATTTGGACAAAAAATTTATAAAATCAAATATGGAGATACCGCTATATATATGTTTAAATGAAATATTTGAGGATATAGAAGCAATATTTGATGTAAAGAATCTTAAAGACTGTATAGAATTTTTGGATAGAAGAATAGATTTGCAGAAAAAAGACAAAACAAATAAATTTGTATTTGAAGATGTATTTATAAAAGATAATATAGCAAAATATTACGAAGCACTAAGTGAAATAATATCAATAGAAAATATGGACATAGTCGATGATTGGTCGGAATACTTTCCAAATACAGGTATTGCTGAAAACTTGTTTCGAATGGTATTAAAATTCTTGAGAGAGAAAAAGGTCCAAAAAATAAAAGTAAAGGAACCAGAAAATATAATAAAGAATATATTTGATGTACAATATGATGAAATTGAATCAGATACACTTGTTATCTATAACCTAAATGATAGTAACTTTCCCAGTAAAAAGTCCCACAAATTTTTGCTTAGTGAAAAACAAAAAAAAGACTTGGGAATATTGACATCTGATAAAGAGAAAATATATGAAAAATATAGAATGATTCAAATAATGACAGACTACAAAGAAATAATAATTTTAGGACAGCATAACGAAGAAACTGGAGTAGGAAGGGCTAGTTTTGTGGATGAATTGATTTATTCAAAAAAAGCTAAAATATATAAATCGGAATATGATATGAATGATTTTAGTAAAGTAATAAGGATGGCATATAAAAATGAAAAATACAAAGACATATATGTTAGAAACTTAGATGACAATCTGCCAGCTGTAATAAATGATTATGAGGAAAATACTATTAACTTGGGGTATTATGATTACAATACTTTGGTAAATTGTCCTTTTAAGTATTATATAAGCAGAAAGCAAACTCTAGAACAGCTAAAAATAGAAAATAAATATAAATTGGAAAACAAGTATATAGGCATAATTGCACATAAAATATTTGAAAGAGTATCACAGGAAAAAAAAGAAGAGATACTAAAAAATAATTTTTATATAGATCGGAAAAGATTAAAAAAAATATTGGAGCAAATACTAAACGAGGATAAATTGAAAATTCCGCAGAGGTATAAAAAATATTACCGTGAAATTTTGTTCGAAGCAATATTAAAAAGTGTAAAAGAGTTTTACAAATTATTAGAAATTGAGTTTAAACATAATAAAATAGAGTTGTTTACAGAGGAGAAACGTAAAAATAGATTACTTTACTCTGAAAATTTCATGATCAACTTGAAAGGAAGAATTGATTTGTTGGCTGAAGTAAAATCAGATAGATATATTTTTGATTATAAAACAGGAAGAAGTGAAACCGAGCAACTGGATTTTTATTCCATACTTTATTATGGTGAAGCAGATGTGGCACAAAAGTATGTGTATAATATTTTCAAACAAGAACTCAAAAAAGGTGACAATCAAGATTGTATATCCAAAGATGAGATGATAATACAGATAAAAAATATATTTTCAAAAAAATATTATGAGCTTGCAGAAAAAAAGGCAACTTGTAATTATTGCAATTATCTAGATATATGTAGACAGAGGTGGAATGATGAAAAATAGGATAGTATTGAAAGCAAGTGCCGGGACAGGAAAGACGTTTAGATTATCCTTAGAATATATATATAGAATACTATTGGGAGAAAGCTATGAAGAAATATTGGTAATGACGTTTACCAAAAAAGCGACATCAGAGATAAAAACAAGGATATTTGAGCATATGCAATTGATCTTGCAGAATGAAAAGGAAGGAAAAGAATTACTGGAAATATTAAAAAAAACATACGGGAAATTATCATTCGATAAGAGCAAATTTGCAAATACATACTTTGAAATGCTAAAAAATAAGGAAAAAGTAAAAGTATATACAATAGATAGCTTCACTAATATGATATTTAAAAAAATAGTATCCCCTTATTTAAATATATATTCTTATGAGATAATAAGTGAAGATAAAAATCATGAAATTTTAGAAGAAGTATTTCAAAGATTAGTGTCTAATGATGTATATTTTCAATATTTCAAAATGTTTTTTGAAAACTATACCGAAAAAGATATAGAAAATTATATTGATAGTTTTCGATACATAATAAATGCAAGATGGAAGTTTTCGCTGGCAAATTATAAAAAAAGAGAGAAATTTATAGATACCAATTTTATACTGCCTGCAGAAGAAATAATCATAAAATTGAAAGAGTTGATAATTCTAAAAGGTAAAGAAGAAGGGGATTTACTTGAGTTTATAAAGAAAGATTTTAGAGATTATGTAAGGATAAATGATTTGAAATCAAAAGAAAAATATATTTTTGATAAATATAAAAAATTTTTGGATAAAAATTTTGTAAATGGTACTAAGACACGAGGTAAAAAAGTAGAACATATAAAAACTGAATTAGATGATTTGTATGCGGAATTTTCAAATTTGCTGTCTAAGTATGTGTACAATGAAAAAGTTATTGAGTTAGAAAATCAATTGTTTAATTTTGTGAATATATTATATGAAGTGTATGATAAGGTGAAATTTTCTGAAAAAAAGTTTACGCACAATGATATCTCAAATTATACATATCAGTATTTATACATGGAAGATCTAAATTTAATAGACGAGAAGGGATTAGTCTCATATTTCTTTGACTTATTAGATTCGAAAATTGAAACAGTATTTATTGATGAATTTCAGGATACTAGTATTTTGCAATGGAAGATCCTAAAGCCAATAATGGAAAACTCGAAAAATATGATATGCGTAGGTGACGAAAAACAAAG
>CAZDNU010000313.1:0-1967 GCA_964506865.1 uncultured Fusobacteriales bacterium
ATATTTTATGATGACAGATAGATTTTGTGATGGCAACAAAAGCAATAATAATATATGGGGAGATGAATATTTGCCTGGTGGAGAAGCTACTAAGTATGATTATGATGAAAGCAAAACAGGAAAACTTACCTACTATCACGGTGGAGATTTTGATGGAATAATAAAAAATATTGATTACCTAAAAGAGCTTGGATTTACAGCAATATGGATTACACCAGTTGTAAAACAGCCGGAAGGTAGAAGATATAATGCCGATGATCCATATGAAGCATCAGCGTTTCATGGTTACTGGGGATATGATTTTGACCAGATAGATCCACATCTTCATTCATCAGGAAAGGATAATGATGGCTGGGCAGATTTTGAAAGATTAGTAGATACTTTACATGAAAATGACATGAGATTAATGCTTGATATAGTAGTAAATCATGGTCAACCAGGGGAATCAGTAAAAGGATCTAAATCAAAATGGGCTGATAAATGGAATGAAATAATAATGGACGGAAAAACCTGGACATATGACAATACAGATGATCCATATGTAGATCCTTCCAATCCGGAAACAGGATTTTTTAGCTATGAAGGAACAGGCAATACATGGTTATTGGATTTGATAGATTTTAATGCCAATGGACCTGAATCAAATAATGCAATGGGGCATTTGAAAAATGTATATAAGAAATTTATTGATTATGGTGTAGATGCGTTTAGAATAGATACAGTAGCATATATGAGCAAAGAACATTGGGAAGATTTTACAACGGAGATGTATGAACATGCTTTATCTCAAGGGAATGAACATTTCTATATGATTGGAGAAGCTTGGACAGGAGATAGAGCAGGAGCTGGGAATGCAATGGACTTAATTTATGGAGATAAAGGTAAACATTTTCATATGCTTGACATGCACAATTCAAGCTTGGACTTTCCAGGATGGCTTGGAATGGTATTTCAAAGTGGTACCGGATTTGAAAATGGAAATGTACAAAAGATATTTGGAGAGTTAGGAGACCAAAGTGGTATATATGATCCGACTTACTTAGGAACATTTGTTGATAATCATGATGTATTTAGAGCTAATGGAATATTAACAGAAGAGCAGTATATGAATAATCTAAATTATATATATCTTTTTAGAGGAGTACCTATAGTTTATTATGGAACAGAGGCTCTTTATGCATGGGAAGGTGCACATGCTACAACTAATAAAGATGATGTAGTATCAAGATGGATGTTAGGTGAGAGAGGGATTAATTATGTAAAAGAAAATAAACCACCTATGTATAAGCATCTAAGAATGCTAAATAGTTTAAGAAAAGAGTCGGAGGTATTACAAAAAGGACAGCAAACAAATTTAGTATTTACTGGACATAAGGCTGTAATCAAAAGAGAATTTGAGGAGAAAACAGCATATATAGGGATGTCGATTAATCCGACTGAATATACACATGAATTGACAGGCATAGAAGATGGAGTATACACAATGTATACACCTGATAGTTCTAATGGTACATTTAATACATCACAAATAACAGTAAGTGGTGGAAAGTATACATTAAATGTACCAGGGAATTCATTTGTAATAATTCAAAAATAACAGATAAAAAATAAGGAGGAGAAGAAAGTGAAAAACAGATTAGTTTTGATTTTGATGTTAGTTTTATCGCTTTTGTTTGTAGCATGTGGCAGCAGTAGCTCAAGTGAGCAAGAAGATGAAAAACAAATAAAAGCTGGAGAAGGGTTGTTGATAGAAACAACAGATACGGGCTTTACAGTATTGACTGATACAGAGTATATGGCAGTAAAAATAGAAATAATAGGAGCGGTAACAGAAGATGAATTGGATATGCCGTCAAACTATTTTCCAATAGTAGAGGAATTGGAAAACGGGCTAAGAGTATCAGTGGCAATATCAGGAGGTACAAAAGATATAATAAGTTTGTCGGTAAATAATTTATCGAAGGACA
>CAZDNU010000314.1:0-4622 GCA_964506865.1 uncultured Fusobacteriales bacterium
CCGAATAAAAATCAATTTTTTGCCTGCTTCTACCACTTACTTCGGGAGCCACATACTTTATCTCATCAATAGAATAAACTAACGAGTCCAGTTCATGAATTATATTTAACTCTGTAGCCACCCCAAAATCAATTAAGGTATAATTATTTTTATTCACAAGTATATTTTTGCTATTTATATTTAAGTGAAGTATGTTATGTTGGTGAACCTGATCCACCAATATAAGTATTTTTCGCATTATCTCCAACTTATCATATAGAGCTATGTCACCTTTATGGATGTACTCTTGAAGTGTGATTCCATGAATATAATCTAGATCTAAACTTATACCCTCATTGCTTTCACTTAGTGATATAGCTTGTCTAATTCCATCAATAAAGTACTCCGAACATATCCTATATTCATTTTTTATTTGCTTTATGTATCTATAATCTGTATTTTCTTTATCAATATTTTTGCTTATCTTATTCAAATCCTTATCTAAGTATATTATTGATGTGCCTTTATATATTTCATCTTTCATTTTATTCTCACCCATTCCCCAGCAATTATATTATGTATACACTATTACTTATATCCTCTTCAACTTCCTTCAAATCAATCTCTGTTACATTAAGCCAGCCCTTTAGTTTTTCCCTCAATTCATCTATATTATGTTCTTTCTCTGTTTTTTTTGTATAAGATAGTATGCTTTCATCTATTATCTTATCTTCAAGCATATAATCATACTTTTTCGGTTCTTGAGTTTTATAATAATGTCCCTGAAGTATATAGCCAATCAATCCATACTTCATTGTATCGAGATATTTCTTTTTAGTATTTGATAGTGTTTTTAGTTTGAAGTATGTTTTATATATATTTTTTAGGTTAGCATTTATGTCCTGCTTATCTCGCTCCAAAATATTGAAATAGATTGCCTCTGCTTCTTCATATCTACCTGCTTTTGTAAGATACATTGGCAATTTCAATTCTTCAGTTATTGATAACTCCATGTTGTTTTCCAGCGCACTTTCATGGGCTTTTTTCGCAAGATATGCCGCTTTATCATAATTTTTGTCTTTAGATTCCTCGTTTGCTTCATTTAATATATCCTTGTAATCTTCGCATGGTCCTGTTATAATATAATCTCGTTTTAGTATTTTTTTATCAATTAAATTCATTAATCTTTCTGCTTCTAATTGATTTTGAGTTTCTTTGTCATCTTTTTTGCATATATTTATATAATACCCCAAACTCTTAATTGCTTTTTCATCCTTTTCCTCATAATAGTCTAAAAATGAATTCAAAAACACTATTTCCTTTATAGGGAAATCAATTTGCTCTTCTCTTTCCCAATATGTTATCAATTTTGAAAGAGTTTTTTTTACTTTTTCAATTTCATCTTTCTTAAAATATACCCTATCCTTCACACGACTTAATATTTGGTCATATTCCTCCTGCAATCTGCTTTTGGATCTTTTTTTTATGATTACGCGCGCTTTATTTTCTTCACTATGTTTTTTTTCTTCTTCCAATTCATTTTTATTTTTTTCAACAAGTTTTTTCTCCAATGTTTTTTCGACCTTTTTCAACTTTTCTAGCTTCAATTTTAGCTTTTCTTTTTCAATTTCCGATTCCGCTGTTTTTTCTTCTTGCTCTAGTCTTTGTAAGTCATTTTGAATAGCTTCAGAAGCCAGTTTCATTTTTTCTTCTTCAGTTTTATTATAATTTAATTCAGCTTTTTTAAATTTTTCGATTAAATTTAAAATCTTGATTCTATCTTCCTCAAAAATCTTATATTTCAGTGTCTGACGACATACTTCTATTGCTTCTTTATATTGATTTTTACGATAATATAAATTTGCTAATATTTCAAATGCATCTATTATAGGAAAAGCCGTTCTAGGTCCTATTGATTTAATACTTTTTTGATATTCCTGCTTAGGTATCAATCCCGCTTTATAATTCCTTTTTAGCAAAGTCTTGTATTCATTATATGAATTTTTTCTAATTTCATTAAATACTTTTATATCATTTTTACAGGCATTAATACATTTTTCCATAAAATTAATATCGATCTCACTTAAAGTATAATACAATTCAATGAATTTATCGTAGGTATAATGCAAATCAAATATATTCGTGTTTTTTGCTAGCGCTTCTGTTAAGAGTTTTTCTGCCAAGATATACTCTCTTGATACAATCGCCATGTCAGCCAAATCTGTTAAAAAATCACTTGCTGACCTTACATGAAATACTGTATTGGTATCCGGATCATCTATTTTAGTTACCGACCTTATTATAAAACTTGTCTCGCTATCAGAAGAGGCTATTTTAGTTTGATAAGTTGACAAGATCGGTTCACTGTATTGCCTCAGTTTTTCTCGTTCACCTTCTGACAGATATTCCCAAAACTCACCTATATCCAAATCATTTATCAATCCACCATATCTTTTCCGATTTAAAAAACTAAAAAATCTCATATTTTCCCCTCCTATATAGCTAAGCAACCATTATCTTATCAAAAATTATTATTAATATATATGTCAATACACCTGATATAATTATAGAGTATATCCATCCTGATATTATTTTCTTTATGGTATTTATATCAATGTTCTCTATTGTCTCTGTAAGACCTACCCCTATTACGCCACCGACTATACCTTGAGAGCTAGATACCGGTACACCCATTATGGAATATATGTGTACTATCACAGCTGTTGATAATACTGCTACCATTGCTCCAAAGCTATCAATTTTTGCAATCTTGCTACCTACTGTCCCCATTACACGTTTGCTATAGGTAATTATACCAACTGAAATTGATATTCCTCCTAGCAATAACCACATTTTTAATGAAAGTTTGCTGTTTTTTACAAATACTCCTACTACATTAGCTACATTATTTGCACCAAGACTATAACTTCCATATATTCCTATTAATATACTTGATATTTTTACAAATTTTTCAAATTTAATTATATTTTTTATTTTCTTTCTTATAAATTTTTTAAAGAATTTATAAATAGTATAGGCGATCAACATAGATCCAAGCGGACTAAGAAACCAAGAAAGTATTACTTTTATCAGTGGTTGCATATTGATTTCACCTTTATTTAAACCAGAAACGAGTATTCCAGCCAGAATAGAATGTGTAGTCGATACTGGTATTTTCAAATAAGTCATAATAAATACAGATATTCCAGCTCCTAATGAAATCGCTGATGCAACTCTCATATTATCCTGGTTTACTATGCTTTGATAAGTTCTTACTCCCTCTTCACCTCCTAGCACGCATCCGATTATCACAAATATTGTCGCTAAAATAGCTGCAGTTGAAAATTTAATTATTCGACTACTAACCGCTGTTCCGTAAATATTTGCTGCATCATTTGCACCAAGATTCCATCCCAAAAAACCTGCTATTAAGTATTCCATAGACTACACCCTTTTCAAAATAGTAATTTTTTCAATCTCATCTCCTACATCCTCTATCAAATCTGAAATATCTGTTATATCTTCGATCAAACTTTTATAGTATATTTTTTTATCCAGTGATATCTCACTATTTTTTAGATGCTTCATAAATACATGTTCAATTACATCTACTTCTTTTTCCGGTATTTCAAGATAGTGTGCTAACTCAAATGCTTTATCATAGTCCTCAAAGATCCAGTCAACTGCATCTTTCATTTTCAAAATTTGATTTTCTGTTAATGACAATATACTTTTCAATAAATTCATATCCACTTCATCTGTATTCAAATTTTTTAGGACTAAACCATTACTTATTTTTTCCGCCTTGTCTGCTATATTATCAATCATCTCACACAAATTCATAAAGGAAGCCATTGTTGTTGACATAAGATTGCTTTGAAGAAGATAGCGGATAATATCACGACGTATAGTATCAGCTTCTTCCTCAAGTATTCCTACTTCTTCTATGAGTTTATCCGATTCCTCCGTTAGCCCTTTTTCAAAATACTCCTCCATAAGCACTCGAAATTTTAGATATGTTTCTATTATTTTATCATTGTATTCGGCCATTTTTTTTCTTAATTTTTTTAACTGCTTTGACAAATATTTTCACCTCGCTTACAACAATTTAGAAGCTATTTCAGCTAACTCAGAACGCTCTCCTTTTATTAACGTAATATGACCTGATATTTCTTCATTTTTAAGTCTTTCTGCCAAATATGTTAGCCCATTACTATTAGAATCCAAGTAAGGATTGTCAATTTGATAGGGATCACCTGTAAATACTAATTTTGTGTTTTCTCCTGCTCTAGTCACTACAGTCTTTATCTCATGAGGAGTTAAGTTTTGTGCTTCATCTATAATCAAAAACCCTGCCGGTATAGATCTTCCTCGTATATATGTCAGTGCTTCTACTTTTAATAGTCCTTTACTTTCAAGATATTCTAACATTTGATGTGATTCTTTTGCCTCTTTATTGTCGGACAAAAACTCAAAATTATCATATATTGGCTGCATCCATGGGCGCAACTTGTCTTTTTCGCTACCAGGAAGATATCCTAGGTCTTTCCCCATTGGCATAATCGGTCTTGCCACAAATAGCTTTTTGTACATAGATCTTTCAACTACTTCTTCTAGACCACATGCTAGTGCCAGCAAAGTCT
>CAZDNU010000315.1:0-1750 GCA_964506865.1 uncultured Fusobacteriales bacterium
ATGCAGAAATGGCAGCTGTAGTCTATGATGCTTCGTTGGATGCATTCACAAAAAATACTTGGGAAAAAAATGGTTTCTATAGTAAATTTCATGCGAGTAACAATTGGGATATATATAGGGCCTTTGGATTAAGTCAATCACAAATGTATGGGGGAAATTATAGCGTGCGATATATTAATAAATCATATCCAAAGATAGATTATGATTATCATACTGTAGGCTATGGAATGCATATGATGAAAAGCACCGAACGTAGTGCAGGCAAAGCAATGATGAGAGGCGAAGAACTTATGTATGCGGCAGAGGCCGAAGCTGATACTCAGGTTAAGCAAAACACGCAGTCTGATGAGATAAAATCAGAAGAAGAGCAAATGAAAGACATAAAAATACGAGAAAATTTTGATGAAACTGCATTCTTTTATCCGGAACTGCGAACCGATAAAGAGGGAACAATAAAAATTGTATTTCAGATGCCGGATACACTAAGCAAATGGAAAATGCTAGGTTTTGCAAATACTAAAAATTTGGATTATGGATTTATAGAAAAGGAATTTCAAACTGCAAAAGATTTTTTTCTAAAAACTAATAATCCTAGATTTTTGCGAGTAGGTGACAAGATTGTGTATTCTGTAAAAATACAAAATGACTTGGACGAAAAAGTTTCCGGGCGAGCAAAGCTAGAAATCTTTGATGCTTACACAATGAAGGATATAAGTGAAAAGATTGTAAAAGATAATTTGCAATTAAAGCATACCATAGATGCCAAAAGCTCAAAAAATATTCAGTGGACTATTGAGGTTCCAAAAGATTATGATATGTTGCTTGTACGAGTAAAGGCAAGTGGAAACAATTACAGTGATGGTGAAGAAACAGTAATACCGGTGTTGAAAAATAAAATAATGGTAACAGATACGTTACCACTTCCTGTAAGAGAAAATGAAAAGAAACATTTTAAATTTCAAAACTTAATAGAAGGAGAACAATCGAATACTATTGAAAACTACAAATTGACTTTTGAATATACTGCAAATCCGGTATGGTATGTAGTACAAGCTCTTCCATATCTTATGGAGCAAGGACATGAAAATATGGATGCTGTATTTTCTAGATATTATGCTAATGTACTAGCGAAAAAAATCTTAGATGAAAATCCAAAGATAGAAAAAATTTATAAATTATGGAAAGCAGATCCTAATTCAAAAGAATTGACATCGAAACTAGAAAAAAATCAAGAATTAAAATCAATTTTATTAGAAGAAAGTCCATGGCTTATGGCAGGAAAAAATGAATCAGAGCGAAAGCAAAAGATAGCTATGTTGTTTGACAAAAATAGATTGAATCGTGAATTAGAAAAAGCATTGAAAAAATTAGAAGATGGCCAAATGCCAAGTGGAGCTTGGCCGTGGTTTGAAGGTATGAAAGAAAGTCGCTATATTACACAATACATATTAAGTGGCATGGCGCGTTTGGAAGGAAATAAAATAGAAAATACTGATATATATATGATGGCAAAAAATGCAATAAAATATTTAGATGAAGTGCTGGAAAAAGATTATGTAAACCTAAAGGAAAGTAAAGTAAATATGTCAAAAGTAAAACCAAATCATATAGTAATTCATTATCTATATACTAGAGGATATTATCAAGAGCCGTTTGGGACAAAGCTACAAAAAGAGGCGTTTGACTACTATAAGATGCAAGCAAAAAAATATGCATTGGAATACACTTATTATATTCAGGCGATGATAGC
>CAZDNU010000316.1:0-4124 GCA_964506865.1 uncultured Fusobacteriales bacterium
GCAAGGCTCCTTTTTTTGTATTTTGATTGCTCGTACTTTCATTATACCATAATTGGAGCCTTGCTTCTTGTTTTTTTCCTACAATTATTTTACACTATCCTGAAAATTTAAGGTTTTTTTCAGTTTTTTCTTATTGCATTTTAAGAATTGATGTTATTTTAGCAATTTATAATATAGTATCTGAAACATCATATTACAACTATAAATTTACTTTATAAATATACATTCGAAATTATTTTGAAAAATCCTGCAAAATTCAAAAAAAAATTATTTTCACTATATTTTTCTTGACTATTTTTATAGAGTTTGTTTATAATATATATGCAAATAAAATAATAATTGAGGTGATTTTATTGAAAACTTACAAAAAAAGAATTTGGTCAAAATTTATAAAAGCTATAAAGGATTTTGATATGATTCAAGATAACGATAAAATAGCAATAGGAATTTCAGGTGGCAAAGACAGTCTTATGCTATTACACTTATTTATGGAGCTGAAAAAAGACAAATCCAAAAACTTTGACTTCATTCCTATTAGCCTAAATCCAGGTTTCAAAGACGAGGATCTCGTTTCATTAAAAAATTACTTTGAAATGCTAGACATAGACTATAAAATTTTTGACACAAATATATGGCAAGTTGTTTTCGAAGATCGAAATGAGAAGAACCCTTGCTCGCTTTGTGCAAAAATGCGACGAGGTATCTTATATAAAAGAGCAGAAGAGTTAGGTTGCAATAAACTTGCTCTCGGACATCACTTTGATGATATTGTAGAAACTGTTTTGATCAATATGTTTTATTCGGGAAGTATAAAAACCATGTTACCAAAAATAAAGTCAAGCAAAGGCAATTTTGATCTAATACGACCAATGGCGTATATTGCCGAAAAAAGTATAGAATCTTATATCAAAGCTAATAATATACCAGTTATGAAATATGAATGTAAATTAACCGCAAGGAAACCAGATTATAAGAGATTGGAAATCAAAAATATGTTGACTCAACTAGAAAAAATAAACCCAAATATAAAAAAATCTATTTTTAATTCTATCTCAAATATTGATCTAAATTATGTAATTGGATATAAAAAGTGATATTACAGGTAGCTTTCATTCAATATATTTATACTTTTGCACAATTTCGATATTTCCTATTGATATATTGAGACAAAAATGATATAATATAAGTATAGTTAAGGAGTGCATAAATGAAAAAAAACATATTAAAAACAATAGAATCAAAAGGATTTAATAAAACACTGTGGAATAGAGCAGGCAAAGCAATGCATACATATCAAATGATTGAACACAATGACAAAATAGCTGTAGGTATCTCTGGTGGTAAGGATAGTTTGACACTTTTAAACATATTACTACGAACTAAGTTAATTGTAGATTTCGATTTTGACATATATCCTATATATATTTCGTATAAACAGGATATATCTGATATTAGTTTTGTAGAAAATTACGTCGCTTCCTTAGGGTTAACTCTTATCAAAAAATCTACTAATATTGAAAATATAGTTTTTGGAACTAAAAATGAGAAAAATCCTTGTTCACTATGTTCTAGGCTTCGTCGCGGAGTACTCTATACAATGATGAAAGACTTAAATATAAAAAAGCTTGCTCTAGGACATCACTTAGATGATATAATTGAAACTTTTCTAATGAATTTTTTTTATCAGGGAAATATGAAACAGATGAAGCCAACATATACTTCCGATGAATACGGATTTCGTATCATTAGACCGATGGCATATATAGATGAAAAAGTTATCAGTAAATACGCAAAAAAGATAAATTTTCCTATATTAGAGTCCAACTGTAACTACTCTGATAGCAAAAATTCCAAAAGAAAAAAAATGAAAGAACTCATATCATACCTGGAAAAAGAAAATTCGGATATTAGGCAAGTTGCTAAACGTGCTCTAAATTTATAGGAGGTGTCGAAAATGGATTTACATTATTTACGTATATTTTACGAAGTAGCAAAAGAAAGAAGTTTTACCCGTGCTGCAAACAACTTATATATCAATCAGTCAGCAGTATCTATTCAAATCAAAAAGTTTGAAGAACATTTTAACACAAAATTATTTGACCGTAGTTCAAAGAAAATTAAACTGACCTATGCAGGAGAAATACTCTTTAAAACGGCTGAGGATATTTTCCATAAGGTAAAACGTGCTGAAAAAGAGATGGAAAATATCGTCCTGTATGAACGGGGAAAGATTGTTGTTGGAGCTACTCATATCATAGGAGAACCTGTTTTACCAAAACTAATTAAAGATTTTTCACATCAATATGAAGGTATTGAAATCGAAGTCCACATACAAGAAAGAGAATTATTAATTGATTGGATTAGAGAAGGAAAGATCGATGTTGCTCTTATGGGAGATTTTTTTATCAAAGATGATAGTCTAAAAATAGTCTCAATAGGAGAGTATCCTTTCGTAGTAATTGCAAATTCTGACATACAAGATATTCGTCAGCTTGAAGCAATGACTCTTATCACTCGAAATGATAGTTTACTTACCGAAAAAAATATTGATTTTTTTCAAAATATGCACAATATAAAGATATCGAAGCGATCAAAAACTTCGTACTAGAAGGAATGGGATTTAGTATTATTCCTTATCATTGCGTACAAAAAGAAATTCAAAAAAATGAACTTTTTTCTATTGCTGATTTCAAAAAATTTAAAGATGGCTATCAAATTATATTTGCTAGTGATAAAGAAGAAAATCCAGAAATTCATAAATTTATAGACTTTATGAAAAATTTTGATCTTGATTAAATTAAAAGAGGAACAAAATATATTTTAATATCTCTTGTTCCTCTTTTTTTATTTTATCCACTGATGTCAATTTTATTAATTTTAGTTTCATCTTCATCTTTTCCATTGATTTGCATACCCTGCGCTCTTAGTAAGTCTAATACTTCATTTTTCATCATTTCAGCTTCTTCTAGCATCTTATTTATTTTTTCATCCACTGCAGCTCGCTTTTCTTCTAATATAGTTTCATCTTCTATTGCTTTGTTCTCGATGTTTTCTTCAGGTACTTCTAAGTCAGCTGACTCGTTTTCTATTTCTTTTCCACCATTTTTATACCAGTTGTCTAGCTTTTCTAATGATCTATCCAATGTGGATTTTGATAATTCTTGCACATCCTTTGGTAATGCTCCAAGGGTATTCATTGCTTCATCATAGCCTTTTTGTATTGAGCCTTTCGCAATTTTATAAAACTGATCCAATATTTCTTGATTGTCCGCTCCATCATTATCTAATTTGTATTTTTCGTATAATACCTTTGTAAATTCAAAAATATTATCTGACACTGCTTCTACACCCCATTTATTCGAATCAATCCCTAGTTTTGATTCTAACTCAGCATACCTATCTGTTATTTTTGAATTTTCTTTGCTGATTATATCGATTTGTGAAGATAAATCCAAAAAATCTTTTTTTGTTTTTTCTTCTAAATTTTTTTCATAACTTTTTTCTTTTTTATTTTCTGCTCCTTTTCGCTCCATACTGTTCAGCAAAGTATTGATTTGATTAGAATTCACATTGTTAATTCCCATTATTTCCACCCCCTTTTTTAGTTTTATTTTAGTCTCTTTAACTAGTATTTATATATATTATCGACATTTTTTTAATAATATTAATCTTATTTATTCGAAAAAAAAAGCAGAAGTGTATTTTGCACGTCTGCTTTTTTTACTATATATGTTCTTATCCTTACAGTGTCTTTAATCTTTTTATCCCTTCGATTATTTCCTCCATAGAATTTGCATAAGCTACTCGTACAAAATCATCCATACCAAAAGCTAATCCCGGTACTAGCGCTACTTTTGCCTTTTCTAGAGCATAATTTGCAAATTCTAAAGATTTCATTCCAAATTTACTGATATTAAAATATATATAAAATGCTCCCTCTGGTTTTGGTGGCATTATAAACTTTTCTATTTTTGATAACTCATTATACATATAATCTCTTCGCTTTATAAATTCAGTCTTCATCGCATCTAGTTCCTCATCCTTTAGTAATACAGCGGTAATTGCTGCTTTCTGTGCAATACTATTTGGATTGGAGGTAGTATGTCCCTGCAATTTTGAAGCTG
>CAZDNU010000317.1:0-1597 GCA_964506865.1 uncultured Fusobacteriales bacterium
TTTTTCATAGCAAAACCTCTCTACAATTTTGTCTTCTTCATATTTAACTTGACCCAAGCTAAAAACTCAATATATACATTTTCTGTATCATATTTCAAATATCCTTGTTTTCTGTATTCTTCCAATAATTCTAATAATTCCGAAATTTTCACATCTATTATATCAGATATTTCTTTTATTTCCAATACCAATGGTAAATCATGATCAGTTTTTTCTTTATATTTTGTATTTATGTATCTCAATACTTTGTTTTCTATATCTTGATTTATATTATTATTTAGCTGAGCCTCAGTACTTATATATCGTTTAGATAGTTCTTTTATCATATTTATCATTATTTTAGGTTCTAATTTCATCAGATAAAAAAAATCTTCTTTTTTCAAAACCAAGGCTTCTACATCTTCTAATGCGCTCACCGTGGCGGAACGTTTACAATCACCTAGTATTGCCATCTCTCCAAAAAATTCACCTTCTCGCAGATAAGCTATTACTTTTTCTTGCAAATTGCTTATCTTACTGACTTTTACTTTTCCTTTGCTTATATAATATATCTCTTCCCCTTCATCGTATTCATACACGATTATATTTCCTTTTGGGTATTTTTTTTTAAACTTTCTAAGCAAAGCTAAGTTTTCTATCACTTGTTTCACTCCTCTCAAAATTAGGATATTTCTCTTTTAACATTCTTTTTAAAATTTCTTCTATTGCTCGTTTCTATCTTTTTTTAATTCACTTGATAATTTATTGTCCTCATCATTTTTTTCTACTACATCTAATATCTCATTTGCTATTTTAATTTTTCCTACATTAAAAAAATAATTATAAATATCAATTATATTTTCTTCCTTAACGTCATCTTCCTTATAAATAGTTATTTCTTTCAATTTATTGTTTAAACCTTTTATCCTATCTATGAGGCTATTCAATATCTTTTCTCCTAATGATATGTTTTCACTCAATAAATTTATAAATTCATCTTTTTCAAAATATATTATCTCACTTTTTTCCAAGGCTGTTGTACGCGACTTTCTGTCAGTATTTGCAAAAAATTCTTCATATCCAAAAATTTCTCCTGAAAACAAAGTTTTGTTTTTTTTTAGTTTTCCATCTATTAAAAAGCTATCTTCAAATTTTTCCATACAAATTTTTCCGGATTTTATCAAATATATATTTTTCGGCGGTGTATCTTCAAAATATATTATAGCATCTTTATTAAAAAATTTTACTTTCATCTGATTTTGAGATTGATTTCAAGCTTTGTTTTTGCAATCAATCTCGCTCCCCCTTTCGTCCTTACTTCCCTTCGTTTTGATTTAATTACTTTTTATGCCTACCGTTATAAATCTCACTCCATCTTTGCCTATTTTCCCATAGTGTCCCTGACCTAATTTTACCATATGGCTATCACCCGCTTTTAGTAGTTCTGTATACTCAGCGCCTTCTGCTGACACTGTGGTCATCTCCAACTCACCTTCTAGTATATAGTATATCTCTTCATTTGCATAATGATAATGTAAACCTATAGTAGCATTTGCTTCAAATGTACTATCAATTAAAAAGTCAAAATTAGTAGAAAATATACCTTCCCTTTTTCCAT
>CAZDNU010000318.1:0-2995 GCA_964506865.1 uncultured Fusobacteriales bacterium
TATATTTCTCATTATCCTATATTTATCAAGTTTTGGTTCTCCTACACTTACTCCACCTATAGCATATCCAGCAAAGCCGTCTTGTAAGTCCAAAAGCTCATTTAAGCTTTGCTCTCGTAAATCATCAAAAACTCCGCCCTGTACTATTCCAAATAGTCCTTGTCTACTATTGCCTTGGTTTGCATCTATACATCGCTTTGCCCACCTGGTGGTTCTTTCCAATGATAGTTTTGCATAGGCGTGTTCTGCAGGGTATGGGATGCATTCATCAAAAGCCATAATGATATCAGCTCCTAGATTTTGTTGTATCTCTATAGCTTTTTCGGGGCTAATAAATAGCTTCTCTCCACCAATGTGTGAATTAAACTTTACTCCTTCTTCAGTTATTTTTCTTAATTGTCCTAGACTAAATACTTGAAAGCCACCACTGTCTGTCAATATAGTCTTATCCCAATTCATAAATTTGTGAAGGCCTCCAGCTTTTTTCACCAATTCATCACCTGGTCGTAGATATAGATGATACGTATTTCCTAAAATGATCTGTGAACCCAACTCTTTCAATTCTTCCGGCGTCATTGTCTTAACTGTTGCTTGAGTGCCTACAGGCATAAATAGCGGTGACATAACGTCGCCATGTGGTGTTTTTATAATTCCTGCTCTTGCATTATTGTCTTTTTTTATCATTTCATATTTGATCGGTAGCATTTTTCTCTCCTTAATATTATAATCTTCTCACTTTTATTACATCTCTTATGCGCTCTATATTTTTTACCAAACGAGTATATTGTTCCTTGCTATTTATCTCTATTGTAAATTTTATATTCACATATTTTTCTCCATTTTCAAAAAACACCTGACTATTTACAGAGCCTATGTTTATTTTATGTTCTGCAATTATATTTATTATCTCCATTAATATTTTTTCTCTATCTATTGCTGTTACCAAAAAATTAAAATTATATTTCGTTCTATTTTCTTCATTATTTTTCCAAGCTACATTTATTATCCTGTTTGGATCTTTATTTTCTAGATCAATATAATTTTTACAATCTGTTCTATGTATTGCTATTCCTTTTCCGCTAGTTACATATCCTGAAATATCGTCTCCAGGAAGCGGAGTACAACACTTTGCAAATCTTACTACAGTATTTTCTACCCCTTCTACTACTACTCCATAATCATTTTTTTTCTTTTCTTTTTTCTTTGTGGGACTTATTCGTTCTGGTATCTCAAAGTCAAACTCATTCTCTTCTTCTTTGAATTTTTTTAGCAATGACTGTAGCGATATTTTACCTACTGCTATTCCAAACAAAAACTCATCATAATTTGGAAAATTATGTTTTCTTATAAATTCTTGGATTTTTTCATTATTTTCTATGTCTTTTGATTTTATGCCAATATTCAAAAATTCTCTTTCAACTATATTTTTACCTTCTTTTACTTTTTCTTCAAATTCTTGTTCTTTAAACCATTTTCTTATTTTGCTCTTTGCGCTATTTGTTACAACTATTTTCAGCCAATCTTTTCCCGGACCTTTGGCTGTTTTGGATGTTATTATCTCGACTCTGTCACCATTTTTCAATTTATGATCCAGTGGCACTATCTTTTGATTTACTTTCGCACCTACACATTTATATCCCACTTGTGTATGTATATGAAATGCAAAATCAAGTGGAGTGGAACCACTTGCAAGCTCTATAACATCACCATCTGGAGAAAATACAAATACTTCTTCTTTTAACAAATCCCCTGTGACAGTTTCGATAAATTCTTCTGAGCTATCCGTTTCATTTTGCCATTCCAATATTTTTCGTAGCCAAGAATATATATTTTTAGATTTCCCTTTACTATTTTTACTTTTTTCTTTATATTCCCAATGAGCAGCTATACCTTCTTCAGCGATCATATGCATCTCATAACTTCTTATTTGTATCTCCACAAAATTTCCATTTGGTCCTGCAATAGTTGTATGTATTGACTGATAACCATTTGACTTTGGCACAGCAATATAATCCTTGAACCTACCATGGACAGGCTTCCACATATTATGGATTATCCCTAAAGCATTATAACACTCAACCTCTTTTGCTACTATTATTCTAAGCGCTGTTAGGTCATATAGCTCTTCAAAACCTTTATGTTTTTCGTACATTTTTTTGTATATACTATAAAAATGTTTTGGACGACCTGTGACCTCTGCTTCTATATTATAATTCTTTAATTCTTTTTCTATCATTTTTTTTACTTTTTCTGTATATTCTTCTCGTTCTGCTCTTTTTGCATTTACAAGGGTTATTATTTCTCTATATATTTCAGGTTTTAGATAATAAAGGCTCCAATCTTCGAGCTCCCATTTTATCTTTGCCATGCCCATCCTATGAGCTAATGGAGCAAATATATTTAAAGTTTCAGTTGCTATTCTCTTTTGTTTTTCGGGTTTCATGTACTTCAAAGTTCGCATATTATGTAGTCTATCAGCTAATTTTATTATTACTACTCGCACATCTTGTGCCATTGCAACAATCATTTTTCGTATATTTTCAGGTTGTTTTTGTACACCAGCCGGCAAAACTCTAAGCTTGGTTACCACATCTACCAGTTCAGCAGCATCTTCTCCAAAGTTGTACTTGATATCAGCAATAGTTATCATAGTATCTTCCACTACATCGTGCAATATACCGGCTATTATAGTATCTGTATCCATTTTCATATTAATCAGTATTTTGGTAACCTCTATTGGATGGATAATATAGTCTTCTCCTGATTTTCTAAGTTGTCCCTCATGGGATTCTTTTGCTAATTCATATGCTAAGTTAATTTTTTCTATATCCACATCTAAGTGAGTTTTTTCTATTAATTCAAAAATTTCTGTTCTATACGACATTTTTATCATCTCCGCAACTTAAGTAAGCTTCTCTAATAATCAATGAAATTATATCTTCTTTCATTTTTTAGTAAGTATAAGTCCTAATTCATATAATAATATATGTTTTCA
>CAZDNU010000319.1:0-2610 GCA_964506865.1 uncultured Fusobacteriales bacterium
AGCACTAAGCCTTTCTACTATAAACGGTATTGATGCTGCTATTAAACCTAAAAAGAAAAATCTCGTTGGTCCTGGATATTTTGAATTTACTACTTCAAATATTTTTGCAAATACTATTATTCCAATCAAAACTCCTAGCAGTATTTGAGATAAAAATATAAAATTTTCTTTTCTTTTTTCTTTATTTGTAAAAAAATCACCTATTGCTTTTAACAAACGTTCATATATACCTAATATTACTGCTATTGTCCCACCAGATACACCAGGAATCACATTTGCTATCCCTATTGCTGATCCTTTTGCTACATTTTTTATTATATTTTCTATTACCATATTTAATTTTGCTCCATTCTACTCGGTTTCTAATAATTTTATATATTTTAGTGCCATCACATATCCAGCATGACCAAATCCCGTAATCTGCCCAGTGGCTATAGGTGCTATTACAGAATGCTGTCTAAATTCTTCTCTTTTATGCAGATTTGATATATGTACCTCTATTGCTGGTATTCTTACTGCTGTTATAGCATCTCGTATAGCTATACTATAATGCGTAAAAGCTCCAGGATTGATAATAATATAATCCACATTTTCTTGATAAGCAGCATGAATCTCCTCTACAATATCCCCTTCATAATTTGACTGAAATACTTTCAAATCAAAATTGTATTCGTCAGCATAATTTCTAATAAGATTGTTGATCTCGTCATATGTAAGTCCACCATATATTTCAGGCTCTCGTAGTCCTAGCAAATTTAAATTTGCCCCTTGTATAAGAAGAACTTTTTTTCTTAACATAAAAACCTACCCCCTAATTTTATAATAAGCTGTATTCATTTATTTCTAGCTTAAATTGGCACCCCAAAAATTTTGCTGCTTTTTTGCATATGACCATACGTGACAAAAATATCTCAAAATATTCCATTACCTGTGAAATTTGAGTGTCTATTGACAATATAAGTGTTATCACTTTTTTTTCTTTATTTACGCTTACTGCAGAATAAGTTGCTGCATAATTTACTCTGTCATGTATATCAAACAACAACTGATCTGTACTACGAACTCTCGATCTATGTACATCTCCTTTGTCAGCAATTATAATTGCTGCTGATACAGGGTTTACCGGCTCTCCACCGAAACTCTCATCGTGATTTCCTATAGCACTCATTACCATAGCAACTTCTTCGAATTCCATATTTAGATCCTGTAAGATATCTTTGGCTAGAATTGCTCCGTAATGTGGATGATTTATTCTATTTATCGAATTTCCAATATCGTGAAGGTAGCCTGCAATAGCAGCTAATTCGCATGTCCGCTTGTCATACCCTAAGTCTTGCAATAATCGCTTTGCATTGCGAGATACAATTTCAGTATGTCTAAAACCATGTTCGGTATACCCAATTGCTTCCATACACATATCTGCTCGTTTTATAAAAGTCTTTACTTTATCATTTTTTTTAATCTCTTCTATATGACCATTTTCAAGCATATCAATGCACCTCTTTTCTGTTACTGTATTCGGTCTATTTCCTCTTTGAAGCTCTCCAAATCTTTAAATTCTTTGTATACCGAAGCAAATCTCACATATGCTACCTTATCAATTTTTTTTAATCTATTCATAACAGCTTTTCCTATAACATTGCTGTTTATTTCCCCTTTTAAATTGTTGCTTATTTCCATCTCTATCTCTGCCACTATATTTTCGATTGTCGCCAAGCTTATATTTCGTTTTTCTGTAGCAGTCATTATGCCGTTCATAAGTTTAGAACGACTAAATTTTTCACGACTTTTATCCTTTTTTATTACAATAATCGGAGTAGACTCTATTGTTTCATATGTTGTAAATCTTTTTTTACACTTTATGCACTCGCGTCTCCGCCTTATACTTTTTCCATTTGCACCATTTCTACTTTCTATTACTTTGCTAATTTCCTCACCACAATACGGGCATCTCATTTTTACTCACCTGCTATTCTATATTGATTCTTCTTTATCTATGAGTTCTATTATTTTTTTTGCTGAATCTGCTTTTAGCAAAGCTTCTCTGAAGTTTTCATTTCGTATCAATCTCGATATTCTAGCCAATATTTTTAAATATGTTTGACTATCCTTAAGAGGAGATGCAAAAACAAAAAATATCTTTGCTTTTTCTGAATCTAGCGAGTCAAAATCTATACCTTCTTTACTTATACCAAATCCTATTGTCAGACTTTTTGCATATTCTGTCTTTGCATGAGGGATCGCTACTGATTTGCCAATACCTGTACTTCCTACTTTTTCTCTTTTTACAAGCGCATCATAACATTCGTTTTCATCAATTATATGAGGAGATTTCCCTAGTATCCCTACCAATTCTTTTAAAACCTGATTTTTTGTAGAAGCGTTTAAGTCTAAACAGATCATCTCTTCAGACATATAATCTGTTATTTTTACCATTTCCATTCTATATATCCTCCTTTAAAAATTTTTTAATTTTAATTTTAATATTTAAATGTATCTCTATATACATCTCTAAAATAGCTATTATCGTCAAAATATCGTTTTCCTTTAATTTTAACTCATATATGGCTTGTATGTCAACCTTATTCATAAAATAAATAATTTTTTTTT
>CAZDNU010000320.1:0-1536 GCA_964506865.1 uncultured Fusobacteriales bacterium
GATTTTAAAAAAATCATCTTTTGTCATTTCTCAACCTCTTTGTAGCTCATTGAAAAATTGGAGCCATTCAATCATTAGCTTCTATTCATTATTGGAATATGGTATATTTTGTATAGTACATAAATTTGAAAGATTAATAAATAGTAGAACAAAATTATATTTAATAATATATTGAAAAACAATAAACAAAAGGAGCAAGTATCATGATTATTAATAAAAAAATCATTTATCTGATTCCTATTGTTGTCTTTTTTATAATTTTCAGTTTTGCATTAGCTTGCAATGGGCAAAGCGAGGCTTCAAGCTCTACTACTGAAGAAGCTGCCGAAGAAGGAACAGGAGAAACAAGTGGAATAGAAGAAACTAATGAATCAGATATTACTGCTGAAAAAGAACCTGATGAGATATTGGAAGAGCAAGAAGAATCAGAGAAAGATACCAGTGCAGAAGTTACTCAGATTGCTATACATTTATGGGAAAATTCAATAGGCACAATTTGGGTCCATGGAGCAGTAGAGATTACAAATACAGGAAATACTGCAATAGATATTGGTGATATACAAATATCAGTTTATGATTCAGATGACAATGTTGTTGGTAGTATATCTGGTTTCATTCTCCCGGTACCAGAAATTTTAGAACCGGGAGAGAAAGCCTATGCTTGTGAATCTACGATATTTGAGAAAATTGATACAGCAGATATAGAAATATATGCTAAGGCTAATATTGATTATGATATAACAGATAAAGAAAGTCAAAATCTGGAAGTTCAGAAAATAGAAGGATCCGAAGGTGACTGGAATAGTTATATGGTTGTAGGTGAAGTGGTAAATACATCTGACAAAAAAGCAGATGATATCAGAATTTGTATTGCTTTATTCGATGAAAACGGTAACCTTGTAGCTGGTCTTAGACCTAATGTCGATGTTACTTTAAATCCTGGTGATAGTATGGCATTTGAAGGTTCATACCCGGATCTACCTAATAATATTGGAAGTAAAGCATCAAGCTTTGTTGGCAAATCATATAATTGGAGTTGGGACTGATTAGATGAGTGATAATCCTCAGAAAACTGAAGATGAAATATATTGCCCTGAGTGCGGAAAGCCTGTAAAAAGAAAAGCAATAATATGTCCTCATTGTGGAATACAACTAAGAGACCTCGAAACAAGAAAAGATATTCCAGTAATACGAGTTGAGCCTGAAATAACCCCGAAAAAAAAGTGGGTTGCTTTGGTTTTAGCTTTCTTCTTTAGTTTTTGGGCCTGGATTTATACCTACAAAAGAAGTTATATAAAATTTTGGATAGTATCAGTCATCACCATAGTTCTTTTTTCTATAATTTTCCTTTCCATGTGTTCTGCAGCATGTTCAGCTACAATTGATGAGCTCTCGTATGAAGAAGGTGTTGGAACTGAAGAGGAGTTTGCATTTATGACAGGTTTAACATCGTTCTGGTGGATATATTGTTTTTGTATCTGGTTGTGGGTATTGATTGATTACGCTGCTAGGCCTAAAAGTTTTTATAAATATTAT
>CAZDNU010000321.1:0-3203 GCA_964506865.1 uncultured Fusobacteriales bacterium
ACTTTATAATAGCATAGTAATATTTAGAGGGTAGGGTTATGAGGTATAAAGCAGAAGACATAGAAAAACTAAATAATGAGTTAGATATAGTAAAAGTAATAGGAGAATATGTAGATCTAAAGCGAGCTGGGGCTTCTTACAAGGGAGTGTGTCCGTTTCATGATGAAAAGACACCTTCGTTTAACGTAAGTCCGAGCAAAAGTATATATAAGTGTTTTGGGTGTAATGCGTCTGGGAATGCAATCAGCTTTTATATGAATTATAACAATTTGGATTACATATCAGCTGTAAAAGAGCTTGCAGAAAAATATGAAGTTGATATAAACCCAATAAAAGGGACGCATAAATACAACGATAATCTGAATGAGGCTGTATATAAAGTCTTGGAAACAGCAGCAAATATATTTGCTGAAAATTTAACAAGTGACAAAGGTCTACAAGCAAAAGAATACTTAAAATCAAGAGGGTTAGATGAAGAATTTATAAGAAAGTATAAAATAGGATATGCAGAAGATGCTTGGAATAAGCTATCAGAAAAATTATTAGAATTAGGATATAATAATGAAGATATGATACGTGCAGGACTTCTAAAAGATGGAGAAAAAGGTCAGTACGATACTTTTAGAGATAGAGTAATGTTTCCGATATACTCGGCAAGAGGAAAAGTTATTGGATTTGGTGGACGAATTCTGAATGATTCAAAAAAAATAGCAAAATACTTAAATTCACCGGAAACAGATGTATTTACAAAAGGAAATAATCTGTATGGATTAATAGAGCGTGGGACGAAGATAAGACGAAATGATTATGCTATATTGATGGAAGGGTATATGGATGTGATTACGGCCCATAGCTTTGGTTTTGATATGGCGGTGGCCACACTAGGGACAAGTATAACAGAACAGCAGGCAAAACTTTTGAAAAGATACACCCAAAATATCATAATAGCGTATGATATGGATAAGGCAGGAAGAGACGCTGTACGTCGTGCAGGGTTTATCTTGAAAAATCATGATTTTAATATAAGAGTACTGGAATTATCAGGGGCAAAAGATCCTGATGAATATTTGCAAAAATTTGGCAAGGAAAGTTTTGTAAAAGAATTAAAAAAATCAAAGGAATTTTTTGATTTTTATTATTCGTCCTTAGTAAAAGAGATAGATATAAGTACTATTATGGGAAAAAAAGCTATTGTGGAAAAATTCAATGAATTTTTTGAAAGCTTGTCAAATAAAATAGAATATACTTTATACATGGATAAGTTATCTAAAAACTTAGACTTGGATAAAAGTGTATTGAAAATGTATATTAAACCCATAAAAGAGAAAGAAAAAAAAGTTGTAAAGCCTGAAATTTCATACAAACAGGCTAGAAGAAAATTTGATCCGTTAGAGCTAGCTACAGTGAGAATTGTATTAAAAAACAAAAAATATTATAATAAATTACAAGATATACAATTAAAAGACAGCTTGTTAGCCAAAATGTTTGAATTTGTGGGAGAAAATTTGGAAGAAAGCAATATAGAGTATAGCTTTTTAAATAATGGAGAATTTTTGGAATATAATCAAGAGGATTTAATAGAAATACTATATGGTACGGAAACAATAGAAAATGAAGAAGAGTTTTTTTCAGAAATAAAGCTAAGGTGGGAACAGATAAAAAAACAGGAGAGGGAAAAAGAGATAAGCAGACTTCTAAAAGAAGATAGGCTAAATGAAGAGGACAGAAGAGCATTGTTATATGAAAGAGTAGAGATAATTAAAAGTTTGAAGAGAAATTTTTGAGGAGGAAATATAGATGAAAAAATTTATAAAGAATGAAAAACTGCTTAGATTAATGAGAATAGCTAAAAAAGATGGAAAAATAACATATTCTCAATTAAATGAAAATCTGCCTGAAGATTTTCCACCAGAAGAAGTAATCCCTTTTATAGAAAAATTAGAAAAATTTGGAATAAAAGTAATAGATAGTTCTGCTAGTGCAATAGCTGAGACGAGCAAAAAATTAAAAAGTAAAATAGAAGTTCAGAATGAAGAACAGGAAACAGTAAAAGTATCTAAAGAAAAAATAGAGACAATTAAAGAAAATCTAGATGATGCAGAAAGTGTAGCAGAAAAATTAAAGTATGATTTTGATATTTTTGAACAGTTTAACCCTGAAAAAGTAGAAGAGGTAGCAGAAGAAGATCTGGCTTCTGAAAATTTACTGCAATTAGACAATATAGATGTAGATGAGCCAATAAAAATGTACCTTAGAGAGATAGGACAAGTTCCTCTATTAAACTACGAGCAAGAAGTTATTTTGGCAAAAAGATCAGCAGAAGGTGATGAACATGCGAGCAAGCAACTAGTTGAAGCAAACTTGAGATTAGTAGTGAGTATAGCCAAAAAACATACAAACAGAGGACTAAAATTACTAGACCTGATACAAGAAGGCAATATGGGGCTCATGAAGGCCGTAGAGAAGTTTGAGTACAAGAAAGGATACAAGTTTAGTACTTATGCGACTTGGTGGATAAGACAGGCTATAACAAGAGCGATTGCTGATCAAGGGCGAACTATAAGAATACCTGTACATATGATAGAAACTATAAACAAAATCAGAAAAGAGAGTAGAATATACTTGCAGGAAACAGGAAAAGAACCAACACCGGATGTTATAGCCAAAAGACTTGAAATGGAACCAGAGAAAGTGAAAGCGATACTAGAAATGAATCAGGAGCCGATATCGCTAGAGACACCGGTAGGTAGTGAAGAAGACAGCGAGTTAGGAGATTTTGTGGAGGATAGCAAAGTGCTAAGTCCATATGACGCTACCAATAGAAATTTATTAAAAGAGCAATTGGCGAAAGTGCTTAAAACTTTAAGTGAACGAGAAGAAAAAGTACTAAGATATCGATATGGTCTAGATGATGGCTGTCCAAGAACTCTAGAAGAGGTAGGAAAGATATTTAATGTGACAAGAGAACGAATAAGACAGATAGAAGTAAAGGCCTTGAGAAAGCTTAGACATCCTAGTAGAAGAAAAAAATTAGAGGACTTTAAAGAATAGAGAAAAAATTTATATAACGCAATAATCGCGCTAATATCTACAAGAAAGCTTTTGGTCGCCTTTTAGCAGGATTGAAAAAAAAGGGTAATTAATATATAATTACACACGCCTTAAGAGAAAGGCTAAGGAAATAAAGGGCCTATAGCTCAGTT
>CAZDNU010000322.1:0-2183 GCA_964506865.1 uncultured Fusobacteriales bacterium
ATTATCCCTGGGTCAAATGACACTATATTATATAAGTAAAATTAAAATATGATAATAATATAAAAATTATACTTCAAAGATAAAAGGCGGTGAGGAAGATAAGTAAATATAACAAAAACAACACAGAACAATTAACAGAACAATTAAGTGATAAAAGTTTTAAGGCAAATAAACTGAAGGTTTTTTATGACACTGCAAGTTATTATGAAGGTTTTGCAGATACTATTCAAAATGCAAGAGATTCAATAATTATTCTTGGATGGGATATTCATAGTAAACTAAAATTAAGGCGTGACGAAAAAGACTATGACTATCCTATAGAATTAGGTGAATTATTAAATGAACTTTGCCAAAGAAATAAAAACTTGAAAATATATGTTCTTGTTTGGGATTTTGCACTAATATACTTACTAGAGAGAGAACTTTTTCCAAGAATTCAATTTGAATGGAAAACGCATCGTAATATTAAATTTATAAAAGATAGTTCTCATGGAATTGGAGTTTCTCACCATCAAAAAATTGTAGTCGTAGATAATAAAGTGGCATTTGTGGGAGGAATTGATATGGCACCACAAAGATGGGATACATGGAAGCATTTACCTGAAGATAAAAGGAGAAAAGATCCTCGAGGAAATTTTTATACTCCTTTTCATGATATGCAAGCTATGCTGGAAGGTCCTGTAGCTAGGCAATTAGCCGATATTGCAATTCAAAGATGGAAACGTGCAACTAAGAAAAAAATAAAAATTACAACTTCAGAAAAAAGTCCATGGCCTGCAAACTATATTCCTGATATGGAAAATGTAAACGTAAATATTGCAAGAACATATGGGAAATGGAAAAATTATCCTGAAGTACGAGAAATTGAAAGTATGTATATTCGCCAAATAGAAATGGCTAAAAAATATATTTATATTGAAAATCAATATTTGTCTTCAAACATAATTTGCGATACGTTACTAAATTCTCTTTCTAAAAAAGAAGGTCCTGAAATAGTTATAATTCAACCAAAAGAGTTAAATGGATGGCTTGAGAAGAAAACGATAGGCTTATTAAGAGACCATGTTGTAAAAAAATTGAGAGAGGCGGATAAGCATAAAAGACTATTGATTTTGTATCCAGCTTATAGAGATAGCGAAAGAGAAGTAGCAATTCATGTACATGCAAAAATTGCTTTTTTTGATAACGAAATATTCAGAATTGGATCAGCCAATTTAAGTAATAGGTCTATGGGAGTTGATTCAGAGTGCGATATTATTGTTGCGGCGAATAATAAAAATATTCAAAATACAATAAAAAATATGAGAAATAAACTATTGAGTAATCATTTAAGCATAGAGCAAGCTTTATTTGATAAAGAGTTGCTAGAGAGAAAGTCTTTGATAGCTACTATTAACAATTTAAAAGGAAAGAACAAAACATTGATTGATTTTATTCCAAGTGAGGAAATTCAATTAAGTGATAACATGCCAAAAGAAATAGTAGCTGACCCTGAAAGTCCAATAAAAATAGATGAATTTATCTCAGAACTAAATTTTCAAAAAAAAATCAAGAAAAAAAGTTTTTATTTTAAAGTGCTAAAAATTTTACTTGTAATTGGGATAATTTTTTTGATATGGAAAACATTTAAATTAGAAGAATACACTCAGCCTAAAAAAGTGGTAGAATTTTTTGAACCGCATAAAGATGGATTAGCTGGATTTTTTATAATTATGCTATTTTATATAATTGGAGGTTTGGTAATTTTCCCAATCACGTTGATAATCATAATAACGGCCTTATTATTTGATCCCATCTATGCATTTTTTTATGCAATAATAGGGTCATTGATATCATCATACATCACATATTTTTTAGGTGAAATATTATTTCATGACATAATAAGAAAACTAGCTGGAAATAAAATTCATGTCTTAAATAAATATTTAAAAAAACAAAGTATATTAATTATTGCAGGGATTAGGTTACTCCCGGTTGCACCTTTTTCGATAATTAATATGATATGCGGAGCCACAAAAGTTAAGCCGCTTATTTTTATTATAGGGACAGCAATTGGTATGTTTCCTGGTATATTAGGGCTAACAGTTTTTTCTGTTAGTATAATTGAAATAGTAAAAAATCCAAATATATATAATATTTCTACGAGTATATTTATTTTACTTATGTTAATTGTTTTTGGTGTA
>CAZDNU010000323.1:0-8982 GCA_964506865.1 uncultured Fusobacteriales bacterium
TTTAATGCAAAGACACAAGATAAAGCGGGGTTTGTAATTCCGGTTGAGATAAGTGTTTATAAAGATAGAAGTTTTACTTTCATATTGAAAACACCACCAGCGTCAGATTTGCTGAAAAAAGCGGCAAATGTAAAGAAAGGGTCTGATAATTCTTTACAGAACAAAGTTGCTACAATTAGTAGAGAGAAATTAAAAGAAGTGGCAGAGACTAAAATGCCGGACTTAAATGCTGCAGACATAGAAGGTGCAATGAAGATAATAGCTGGTAGTGCAAGAAGTATGGGGATAGAGATAGAAGATTAATTTGCAAATTTAGTGGTAGGAGAACATTATCCGTTGACCACAGAAGGAGGAAGCAATAATGGCAAAAAACAGAGGAAAAAGATATACGGAATTAGCAAAGAAATATGATTTTTCAAAAGTATATTCGCCTGAAGAGGCTTTAAAAATAGTAATAGAAACAAAAAGTGCTAAATTTGTTGAAACGGTAGAGGTTGCTTTGAAACTAGGAGTAGATCCAAGACATGCAGATCAACAAGTGAGAGGAACAGTAATACTTCCAAATGGTACAGGTAAAACTCTTAAAATATTAGTAATAACACAGGGTGACAACGAAGCGAAAGCTAAAGAAGCTGGAGCAGACTATGTGGGAGCAGATGAATATATTGCAAAAATAAAAGAGGGTTGGTTTGATTTTGATTTAGTTATAGCTACCCCAGATATGATGCCAAAATTAGGTAAGTTAGGTAAGATTTTGGGTACAAAAGGATTAATGCCAAATCCAAAATCAGGAACTGTTACTACTGATGTAGCAAAAACAGTTGGAGAGTTTAAAAAAGGAAAACTGGCTTTTAAAGTTGATAAATTGGGATCAATTCATGCTCCGTTAGGTAAAGTTAGCTTTTCGCCAGAGAAGATTGAAGAAAATTTCCAGGTCTTCTTGAAAGAAATTTTAAGATTGAAACCGAGTAGTGCAAAGGGGCAATATCTTAGAACACTAGCACTTTCGCTAACGATGGGTCCTGGGATAAAAATAGATCCTATATTAGCTCAAAAGTATATTGAAGCATAAATTTGAATTTAATTCAGTGGGTATATTATTTGAGCCCGAAATAAAACAAAATAGTTAGTATAAATATCCTATACCAAAGACAGTAGGTTCTTCATAAATCCTACCGAGGTTAGAGGTTCAAGAACAATACACTTTTGATTTTACCTCAACCTCCGTCTTTGGTCGGAGGTTTTTTTTTAAATATAAAATCCAAGGAGGTGAAATCATGACAATTAATGAGAAAAAAGAATTTATTGAAAAAATGTCTGCGAAACTAAAGGACGCTACAACAATTGTTATAGTTGACTATAGAGGAATAAAAGTTGCTCAAGATACAGAACTTAGAAAGAAAATGAGAGAAGCAGGAGCTGAATATGTAGTTGCCAAAAATAGATTAGTGAAATTGGCAATGAAAGATGCTGGGATCGATGCTGACTTTGATGATGTATTAGAAGGTACAAACTCATTTGCAATCGGATATGAAGATGCAGTAGCTCCAGCAAAAGTAGCTTATGAATTTGGAAAAGATCTTGATATATTTGAGATAAAAGCTGGATACCTAGAAGGTAGAAGGATTAGCGCAGAAGACGTAAAGGCTTTGGCAACATTACCTTCAAGAGACGAATTGCTTGCAAAATTACTATCAAGTATGCAATCTCCAATTTCGGGAATTGTAAATGTTATGCAAGGGAATATAAGAAAACTAGTTTATGCACTTGATGCAATAGCAAAACAAAAATAATAAAATTAAATAAAAAAAATTAGGAGGAGATATATAATGGCAAAATTAACAAAAGAAGAATTTATTGAAGCGGTTAAGGAGTTAACTGTATTAGAATTATCAGAAATAGTGAAAGCTATGGAAGATGAGTTTGGAGTAACTGCAGCAGCACCAGTAGCAGCAGTAGCAGCAGGACCTGCAGCAGCAGTAGAAGAAAAAACTGAATTTGATGTAGTATTAACTTCAGCAGGAGATAAAAAAATAAATGTAATTAAAGTAGTAAGAGCAGTAACTGGTCTTGGATTGAAAGAAGCAAAAGCTTTAGTAGACGAAGCGCCAAAAGCATTAAAAGAAGGAATATCTAAAGATGAAGCTGAAGATATCAAAAAACAATTAGAAGAAGCAGGAGCAGGAGTAGAAGTTAAGTAGTTTCGAAACTAATATAAATAAAAGGCACTCTTTAAATAGAGAGTGTCTTTTTAATCTTATTTAGATTAAAGATTGATAATTGATATATTTTGTTTAAAGATTAACCGAAAAATATCAATTATTAACCATTAAAAACAAGGGGTGTGAAATATGACAAAGCTAATAGACAGATATAGCTTCGGAAACATTAAAGAACGAGGAATAATGCCACACTTTTTAGAGTTTCAACTAAACTCTTATGAAGATTTTTTACAAAGTATGAAAAAAGAAAATCTACGAAGTGAAAAAGGTTTAGAACAAGCTTTCAGAGAAATATTTCCAATTGAGTCTTCCAATGGTGGAGATATTAAGTTGGAATACTTGTGGTATGAATTACAAGAAAATGATTTTCCGTTAAATGACGAGTTAGAGTGTAAAAAAAGAGGGAAAACTTATTCTGCATCTCTTAAAGTGAATTTACGTCTTATTAATGGAAAAACAGAAGAAATTCAAGATTCGTTAGTTTATTTTGGTGAAATACCACTAATGACTGATAGAGCTACATTTATAATAAATGGTGCGGAACGAGTAGTGGTTTCACAACTTCATAGATCGCCTGGAGTTTCTTTTAATAAAGATGTGAACGTGCAAACAGGAAAAGATCTATTTTCTGGGAAAATAATACCATACAAGGGTACTTGGCTAGAATTTGAAACAGATAAAAATGATTTGCTAAATGTCAAAATTGACCGAAAGAAAAAAGTTTTATCATCTGTATTTTTAAAGGCTATTGGTTTTTTTGAAACGAATGCTGAAATATTAGAAGAATTTTTAGAAACTAAAACTATTAATTTGAAAGAACATGTTGCAAAATATGAAACAGAAGACGATCTTATAAGTGAGCTAAGAACAAAACTTGAAGGCAGTTTCATAAAAGAAGATGTATATGATGAAGAAACAGGAGAAATAATTTTTGAAACGGAGAATCTAATTAATGAAGAAGCTATAACTAGATTAATAGAGCTTGAGGTTGAGTCAGTGACTTATTGGGAAGTCAAACCCGAGGATCAAATTATAGCAAATGCAATCATAAATGATAGTACCGATAGCAGTGACGAGGCAGTTGTAGAGGTGTTTCGAAAACTTAGACCTGGGGATTTAGTTACAATAGAGAGTGCAAAAACTCTGATTAAGCAAATGTTTTTTAATACTCAAAGATATGATTTAGCGCCAGTTGGAAGATATAAATTAAACAAGAGACTAAAAAATGAAGTTGCAGGAAACGAATTTAACCTTACAAAAGATGATATAGTCTCAACTATTAAATATGTAAGGAAATTATATAATGGAGAAGGGCTAACAGATGACATCGATAATCTTTCAAATAGAAGGGTTAGAGGTGTCGGAGAGCTTTTGCTAATGCAGATAAAAAATGGTCTGGCTAAAATGGCCAAAATGGTAAAAGAAAAAATGACAGTACAAGATGTGGGAACTCTAACTCCACAATCACTTTTAAATACTCGACCGTTAAATGCGATGATTTTAGATTTTTTTGGAAGTGGACAACTTTCTCAATTTATGGATCAAAGTAATCCACTTGCAGAATTGACTCACAAAAGAAGGATCTCAGCTTTGGGACCTGGAGGACTTTCTCGAGAAAGAGCTGGATTTGAAGTACGAGATGTTCATAATTCACATTACGGTAGAATATGTCCAATTGAAACTCCAGAGGGACCAAACATTGGTCTAATTGGATCACTAGCTACATATGCTCGAGTAAATGAATACGGATTTATCGAAACTCCTTATATAGTTGTTGAAAACGGCAAGGCAGTCTTAAGTAAAATAGATTATTTGGCTGCAGATGAAGAGGAAGGGCAGTTTATAGCTCAAGCAGATACATTAGTAAGTGATGATGGAGAAATACTAGTTGATGAGGCTATATGCCGGTATGGAGATGAGATAGTATCCCTTGAAAAAGGTAAGGTAGACTATCTTGATATATCTCCAAAACAGGTTGTATCAGTTTCAGCGGCATTGATCCCTTTCTTAGAACATGATGATGCGAACCGAGCCTTGATGGGATCAAACATGCAAAGACAAGCGGTTCCATTACTTAGAACAGAAGCTCCTTATATAGGAACTGGTATGGAACGAAAAGTTGCTGTGGATTCAGGAGCAGTAATAGTAGCAAAAGAAGATGGATATATAAAATACGTAGATGCAAAGAAAATAATACTAGAAACATATGAAGGAAAAGAATATTTACATAGATTATTAAATTTTGAAAGATCTAACCAAGCTATGTGTTTGCATCAAAAACCAATTGTAGATGTAGGTGAAAAAGTAAAAAAAGGAGATATACTTGCAGATGGACCTTCTACATGTGGGGGAGACTTAGCACTAGGAAAAAATATACTTATGGCATTTATGCCATGGGAAGGATACAATTTTGAGGATGCTATATTAGTAAGTGACAGATTGGTAAAAGAAGATGTTTTTACATCGTTACATATAGAAGAATATGAAGTGGAAGCTCGATCGACAAAACTCGGTGATGAGGAAATTACTCGAGAGATACCAAATGTATCTGAAGAGTCTTTAAGAAACTTAGATGAACGAGGAATTGTAAGAGTAGGAGCAGAACTTGCTGCAGGAGATATACTTGTAGGAAAGACTACGCCAAAAGGTGAAACAGAGCCACCAGCAGAAGAGAAACTTCTAAGAGCCATTTTTGGAGAAAAAGCAAGAGATGTACGAGATACTTCTTTGAAATTGCCTCATGGTGCCAAAGGGACAGTAGTAGAAGTACTTGAGCTATCAAGAGATGCAGGGGATGAATTGCCTGCAGGTGTAAACAAAGTAATAAGGGTATATTTAGCAGAAAAAAGAAAAATAAACGTTGGAGATAAAATGTCTGGAAGACATGGTAACAAAGGGGTAATATCAAGAGTATTGCCAGCAGAAGATATGCCGTTTATGGAAGATGGAACTCCGCTTGATATAGTTCTAAATCCTCTAGGGGTACCAAGTCGTATGAATATCGGACAAGTATTGGAGGTTCACTTAGGATTAGCGGCTAGCAAACTAGACAAATATATAGCAACCCCTGTATTTGATGGAGCATCAGAAAAAGAGATAAAAGACTGGTTGACAGAGACTAAGTACAATAAAACAGGAAAAGTTAAATTGTATGATGGACGAACTGGAAGGAAATTTGATAATCAAGTAACAGTTGGATATATGTATATGTTGAAATTACATCACTTGATCGAAGATAAGATGCATGCGAGAGCAATAGGGCCATACTCGCTAGTTACTCAACAGCCGCTTGGAGGAAAAGCACAGTTTGGTGGACAGAGATTAGGAGAAATGGAAGTTTGGGCGTTGCAAGCTTATGGAGCATCAAATATATTGCAAGAAATGCTAACAGTAAAATCTGATGATGTTACGGGAAGAACGAAAACCTATGAAGCTATTGTAAAAGGGGAACCTATGCCGGAGCCGGATTTACCGGAATCATTTAAAGTGCTTATAAAAGAATTTCAAAGTTTAGCATTAGATGTAGAGCTCTATGATTCAGCTGGCGATATAATTGACATAACTTCGGATGCTGGAAAAGATGAAGGGATAACTGAATTTTCACTCGCTGACTTAAATAAAGAATAGAGGGGGGCTTTTTAAAAGCTATGAGTATAAAAGACTTTAATAAAATAAGAATAGGTTTATCATCGCCGGAAAAGATACTAGGCTGGTCTTATGGAGAGGTAAAAAAGCCAGAAACAATAAATTATAGAACTCTTAATCCTGAAATGGATGGGTTGTTTTGTGAGAGAATCTTTGGACCGGTAAAAGACTGGGAATGTTCGTGCGGCAAGTATAAACGTATGAGATATAAAGGATTGAAATGTGAGAAGTGTGGAGTAGAGGTAACAAGATCAAAGGTACGAAGAGAAAGAATGGGGAATATATCTTTGGCTGCTCCTGTAGCACATATATGGTATTCGAAAGGCACACCAAACAAAATGAGCCTTATACTTGGCATAAGCCCTAAAGAATTAGAATCTGTTTTGTATTTTGCTAGATATATAGTAACTAAAGGTGGCGACACATCTATAAAAGATGGAAAAATTTTGACAGAGCGAGAATATAAATTATATAAATCACAGTATGGTAATAAAATGGAAGCGTTAATGGGTGCGGAAGCTATATTAAAGCTTCTAAAAAAATTGGATCTTGAAGCACTAGAACTTGAATTAAAAGAAGAGTTAGAATCAGTTGAAAGTGTACAGAAAAGAAAAAAACTTGTAAAAAGGTTGAAAATTGTAAGAGACTTTATAAAATCAGGAAATCAACCGGATTGGATGATACTTCGAGATGTACCTGTAATACCGGCTGATTTAAGGCCTATGGTGCAATTGGATGGAGGAAGATTTGCTACTTCAGATTTAAATGATCTCTATAGAAGAGTGATAAATAGAAATAATAGATTGAAAAAGTTAATGGAGATTCATGCACCTGATATAGTTGTGAAAAATGAAAAAAGAATGCTACAAGAGGCGGTAGATGCTCTTATAGATAATGGTAGAAGAGGAAAGCCTGTAGTCACTCAAAATAATAGAGAATTAAAATCGTTATCAGATATGCTAAAAGGAAAACAAGGACGATTTAGACAAAATCTGCTAGGAAAACGGGTAGATTACTCAGGTAGATCAGTTATTGTAGTAGGTCCAAATTTAAAAATAAACAACTGTGGTATTCCAAAAAAGATGGCGTTAGAGCTATATAAGCCATTTATAATGAGAGAACTTGTAAAAAAAGAGATAGCAGCCAATATAAAAAGTGCAAAACGAATGGTTGAAAATGAAGATGATAGAGTATGGGAAATAATAGAAGAGGTCATAAAAGATCATCCGGTCCTATTAAACAGAGCCCCAACACTTCATAGACTAAGTATTCAAGCATTTGAACCGGTACTGATAGAAGGAAAAGCTATAAGACTACATCCGCTAGTATGTAGTGCTTTTAATGCTGACTTTGATGGTGACCAAATGGCAGTACATTTATGTCTTTCTCCTGAGGCTATAATGGAAGCTAGACTGTTGATGCTAGCGCCTACCAATATAATAGCACTATCAAATGGAGAACCAATCGCAGTACCATCACAAGATATGGTAATGGGATGCTATTACATGACAAAAGAAAAACCAAATGCACAAGGTCATGGGAAAATATTTGCTACCAAAGAAGAAGTAGCGATGGCATACGCAATGGATAAGATAGAAGTACATTCTATGATAAAAGTAAGAATCGATGGAGAATTGATAGATGCAACTCCAGGAAGACTTATGTTTAATGAATTGTTACCAAAAGAAAAACGTGACTATACAAAATCATACGGAAAAAAACAACTAAAAAATTTAATTGCAGATTTATATAAAACTTACGGATTTACAATAACAGCTGACTTAATAGATAAGCTTAAAAACTTTGGTTTTCACTATGGAACGATAGCTGGTATTACAGTTGGTGTAGAAGATTTGGAAATACCGGAAGAAAAGAAGGCTATCTTAGAAGCAGCTGATAAAGAGGTAGAAAGAATAGAAAACGCTTATAAATCAGGAATAATTATAAATGAGGAAAGATACAGAAAAACTGTAGATATTTGGAGTAAGGCAGTAGATGATGTCACTGATAAAATGATGGAAAACCTAGATGAATTTAATCCGGTATATATGATGGCTACATCTGGAGCCAGAGGTAATGTACGACAGATGAGACAGCTTGGTGGTATGAGAGGCTTGATGACTGATACTCAAGGTAGAATAATAGAAATACCAATAAAAGCCAACTTTAGAGAAGGGTTAAATGTACTGGAATTTTTTATGTCATCACATGGAGCCAGAAAAGGATTGGCGGATACAGCACTTCGAACTGCGGATTCGGGATATCTTACAAGACGATTGGTAGATATATCGCATGATGTAATAGTAAATGCTGAGGATTGTGGGACAGATGATGGAATAGTAGTATCTGACTTGGTCGTAGCCGGGGAAACAATTGAACACCTAAAAGAGAGAATAGTAGGTCGAGTACCGGCAGAAGATGTGAAAAAAGATGGAGAAATTTTAATAAAGAAAAATGAATTAATTACTGTAGAGATGGCAGATATAATAACAAAAGCCGGCGTCCGTAATATAAAAATAAGATCTCCTCTTACTTGCGAATTAGAAAAAGGGGTATGCCAAAAGTGTTATGGAATTGACCTCTCTAATCATACTGAAGTTTTATTGGGAGAAGCAGTAGGAGTAATTGCAGCACAATCAATTGGAGAGCCAGGTACGCAACTTACAATGAGAACCTTCCATACTGGAGGGGTAGCAGAAAAAGGCTCGGTACAAACTACAATACAAGCTGAAGTAAGTGGAGAGGTTAAATTTAGAGATATACGTATTTTAGATACCGATGAGACTTCAGACCAGATAGTTGTATCACAAAGTGGTAAGATAGTAATAAATGATTATGAATATGAAGTTCCTTCAGGTAGTATACTTCGAATAAAAGAAGGGGAAAAAGTAAAAAGACAACAGGTATTAGTTGAATTTGATCCTTATCATATACCGATACTATCTGAAGTAGAAGGAACGGTTGAATACAGAGAGTTATATGTAAAAGAAAATTATGACGAAAAATTTGATGTAACAGAAAGAATGGCAGTAAAACCTATGGAACATGGTGACATCAATCCGAGAATAGTAATATTTGACAAAAAACACAAATTAGCAGAATATAATATACCTTA